>JAZNOL010000066.1:0-8917 GCA_045580815.1 Clostridia bacterium
AGAACCTCAATTTGAACCTACACTTTAGTGTTAATTTACTGTTTAATTTTCAAAGACCAATCGTTGTCGTTTTTTGGCGACCTGATTATTATACCACAATCAAATCCCTTTGTCAAGACCTTTTTTTAATTTTTTTCAAAATTTTTTAAGTTCCTGCTGAGCTGACCTCAGCGACAACTTTTATATTTTACCACACTTTTTGGGGATTGTCAAGGAAATTTCTTCAATTTTTTTGAAATTCCTTAATTATTGTTATATTTTTACCATGAAAGGTAATTTTTATTCATGGTTTATTGTGTTTTTAACGGAATTTTTTTGACATTTCCCTAATAAAATGTATATTGAGGAAGTGTTAACATGAGAAAAAAACGGACACGCATCCCGAAAGCGATTTTAATTTCTTCATTTTTAATAATATGCATAACCTTTTGTGCAACAAATATTTCACAGCTTTTAAAGCCATACACCGTAAGCGGATACATTCTTCACGCCAACGGCGGACAAACCGTTTTGAAAAAAAGCGGGGGAGTATCAGCTGTGCTCGGCAGGCTTCTCTACATAGTGCTCGGGGCGGATTTTTCAGGCGGTGAAGTGGGGAAGAGTGTTTCGGGAAATATTATATATGATAAGGAAACCACAACGGTCATCGACGACAAGGACACCGTCGAGCCGCCGCAGACTACTCCGGAAACTGTTGCAAAAGAAGAGACCACTCCGCAAAAAAGTGCAAGTGTTCTTGAAAAGACAATCCGCAGTGACGGAGGCAGGACGAAAATCAGCGAGAAAATTTCTCTTAATAACGAAACCTCATATACCATTGATGCTTCAGCCCTGACGGACGACAAGCCGGCATTTAGTGTTGCTAAAAATGCCAAGGTTCTGATTTATCACACCCACACCACGGAATCTTATCAGCCGGATTCCCTGCACGATTTTGTGCACACCACACCTGACCGCACAACGGACACGGCGTACAATGTGGCGGCGGTGGGGGAATGTCTTTCAAAAGAACTTGAAAAGCTGGGGATTGGTGCTGTTCACATAAAGGATTTGTACGATTATCCGAAATACAACGATTCTTATGCGCGGTCATGCGAGGGAGTGCAGGCGGTTCTGGCGGAAAATCCGGATATAAAAATTGCCATTGACCTGCACCGCGATGCCATAACCACAAAGGAGGGGCAGAAAACCAAAATCACCGCCGATGTTGGCGGTGAAAAGGTTGCTCAGGTTATGCTGGTTGTGGGCACGGACGAATTGGGGCTTGCTCATGACAATTGGCGGACTAACTTAAAATTTGCCGCCGATTTGCAACGGCAGCTGCTTGAAATTTCACCCCAATTTGTGCGACCGCTGAATTTACGCACCTCGCGGTTTAACGGACACGTTGCACCGGGGGCAGTGATTATTGAAGTGGGTGCCGCAGGAAACAGCCTGTCTGAAGCCAAAGCGAGCACACCGCATATTGCCCGGGCGGTTGCATCGGTAATTGAAAATTATTCGGATTAGATTGTTATATTATATAATAAAGTAGAAATCGGACATTTTTGTGTTTTCTGTTTTAAACAGTACATATACTTTTATGCGAAACAGCTTATTTTCTGTAAGCTGTTTCTTGTTTTTAAAAAATTTTGAAAATTTTTTAAAAAGGTATTGACAAATTGCGACTACTGTTGTAGAATATATACAGACTACAATTGTAGAACTTTAAAAGGAGATGTTTTTATGACACTAAAAAAACTTAATCTTGGGGATTCGGAGCTTGAAATAATGAAGGTTATCTGGAAATCAAAAACACCGGTAAACACCGGGTATATAAATTCTGCCGTCAGCAATCACGGCTGGAAACGTACCACAATTTCAACCTTTCTCACCCGTCTTGTTGAAAAAGGTGCACTATCTGTAGAAAAAATCGGCAATTTATATTATTACGCACCGATAATTTCCGAAAAAGAATACAAAAAATCTCAAACGAAAAATCTTATTAAAAGTCTTTACAACGGGTCCCTTATGGATTTTGCCGTATCTTTATTTGAAGATAACGGACTTTCTGACAGCGAAATTAAAGAGCTTGAAAAGATTTTTTCAAAACAGGAGGAATAGCCGATGTTTGTCACCATATTTAAAATGCTTTTTATCGCTTCGGCAGGTGGATTGGCCGCAACCGCACTTCTGGCATTACTTTCACCGGTTTCTGAAAAATTTTTCTCGGCAAAATGGAATTATTACATATGGTTTTTTGTGCTTTTAATAATGATTTTTCCTATTAAAATAAATCTGCCGGAGGTTTCACAAAAACAAGATTACAGCACATTTGACCTTTCAGGATTTGAAATAACAGCACCGGTCCCGGCAAACAGCACAGGAATTTCTTACAGCGAACCGGATATTCCGCCACAAACGGAAAAATCCCCGGATTCTTTCCTTTCCTCTGCCGTAATAAGACCTGATTTGCTTAAAGTTATCGGTTTTGTGTGGATTTGTGTTGCTGTGCTGTTGTTTATTTTCAAAATAATTGCGTATGAAACATTTCTAATGCGGCTGAAAAGGCATTCTATTGCAATCGAGTGCCCCGAAATCAGGCAATATACCAACCGAAAAATTGAAGTTGTACGGTACAAAAATATCAATTCTCCCTTTATGGTGGGAATTTTTCGCCCACGTCTGGTTTTGCCGGATGTGTCGATTACCGGTTTGCAGCTTGATAACATTTTAAAACACGAAATGACACATTTTCGTCGCCACGATATTTTTATAAAATGGTTTGCAATGGCAGTAAAATGCTTGCACTGGTTTAATCCGGCGGTTTATTTTGCCTGCCGCCGTCTTGATATGTGGTGCGAAATTTCCTGCGACATTGCCGCTACAAAAACTATGGATTTTTACGGAAAGAAAGACTATACCGACACAATTTTGTATTTTTTAAAAAACACGGACAGGCTAAAAACCGGACTTACCACCTGTATGGCAAAAAATATAAATCAGCTTAAAAGGAGGTTTATTATGATAAAAACAAAAAACAAGCCACACCCGGCAATAATTATTATTTCGGTTATTGCGGCTATTGCAATTCTTGCTGTTGCCGCCGTAGGTGCCGGAATTTTAAACGGCAACACAGATAATAACGACATCATTGCCGGACTTAATACGGATGTTTTACAAACAGAAGCCTGGAATTTTCTGTTGGTAGGAGCTGACGAGGACGGCAGAGCAGATACAATTTTACTTATTTCGGCAGAAAACGGCAATATATCGCTTCGGTCAATTCCCCGTGACACCGGCATCGATACGTCTGCCGGCAAAACTCGTATTTCTGCAATTTTAAAATCTGAAAACGGTGACAGAGATATTATTGATGCTGTCAGAAACACATTATCTGTTCCGGTGCATTATTACGCAAGGTTTAATCTGTCTGCTGTGGAAAAAATCGTTGATGTTCTCGGCGGCGTGGAAATTGATGTGCCACAGGATATGGTTTACAGCGACCCTTATCAGAATCTTGAAATTGACATAAAAAAGGGCAAGCAGATTTTAAGCGGGAAAGAAGCCTGCAATTTTTTAAGATTCCGCAGATATCCCGACGGTGATTTATCCCGTGTGAAAATGCAGCAGATGTTTGTCCGTGAGCTGATTAAGCAGAAATTTACGTCAGAATATGCAGATAAAGGAAGAGAAATTTATAAAATTATATCGGAAAATATTTTTACAAATTATTCGGAAACAGACCTTTTGCGAGATATGAAAAAATTTGAAAATATTAAAGCTGATGAAATTGGTTTTTCTGTTGTGCCGGGTGAAAACAGGCTTGCAGAAAACAATGGATTTTTTTATGAGATAAATAAAGAAGCGATGCAATAAGTCGCCGCGGATTAAAAAATGGCGTGCCGACTCGGCACGCTCTACGGGTTTGCAGTATTTTAACAATCCCCCGTCGTAAAAGTGCGGCGGGGGATAATTATTTATTTTTGTTTGTATATTTACTTCTTTTTAAGTTTAAACATGGTTCCGTAATTAAGATTATTTATCTCAATGCGGCGGTTGTTTATTTTTATTTCTGTTGTGTCATTTTCCCAGATAGGATACGTCGTAAGCTCAAATCCGTCAAGATAAAAATCCGTGCTGTCAATTGCAATTGGCAGACGTGTTGTTGGCATGCTCATGTCACGAAGAACGGTTTCCCAGTTATGGGAGGTGTTGCGCACCAGTCCGAAAATCTTTGTTTTTCCCACTAAAAGCAGAATATACGCCATTTTGTTTGACAAATTCACAAACTTAAAATTCTCATCGTCAAGCTGTTCGTTTTTGACCATATCGGCAAAAGGTTTGTACATTTTATACAGATTTCTGCCACTCACATAGCGGGCATCCCAATGCCAGATTTGTCCGCAACCGGCACTTTCGCAAAAGAATGCCGGATAGGTTACATCGGCAAAAATAATTCCGTCATAATCGCTGTCGTAGTATCTAAACGGACCCACATGTGAATTGTTTACAGCACCTGTTTCTGCTAAAATAACAGGGTTTTTCTTCTTCCACATACGGTCAAACCCGGCTTTTGCCATAAGAGGAGCATCTTTGTAACATTCCTCCAGTTTTGCACCCTGGTCTATATAGCGGTGTATCTGCGAAAAAGAAAGCTTGTCTGATTCAAACATTTTATAAAAACTTGCCCACTTAGCATTGTCATAACTGCCCACGGAATTGACCGCCATATTTGGCACTTTGCTGCGTATATATTCGCACATTTTATCTGTCCACGCAAGCATGGTTTCAGTTGAGGTTTCAACACAGTTCATCTCGTTCCAGAGTTCAAATGCAAAAATTGTGGTGTCACCGCCGTAGCGTTTTAAAAGCTCGTCAATTTTGTTTCTCCATGGGGTTTGCCATTTTTCATCGGTAATCCAGGTTTCAAAATCAGGGCAATATTCATCGCCAAGACGAATGGTTTTATCAAAAATTGCCGCAATACCTGTTGCTCCTGCCCTGTCGGGAGTAAGCACTCTGCGAAAATGTTCAAATGTGAGTTTTAATTTTATTCCGCGTTCGCGTGCCATTTCAATCAGCTTGTCAAGCTTTGTAAACTGCTCATATTTCAAATCACGGCAGTCCTCGCTGTCGGGAGAAAAATATTCTTTTCCAAGCCAGATACGTGCAAAATTGCCTCCTGCATCGGCAAGAGCATCCATCCATTGTTTATACTGGCGCAAGCCCAGATAATCAAATTTGCCTGTTGAACCGAACTCACTGCCGGAAGATTTTGAATATTCGGTGGGATAGCACATATTTATGCCCACAGGACAATAGGTTGTGCCGTCAGAATATGCAAAATAGCGGCAGTCTTTTTTGCTCACACCCACAAAACCGCGGTTTTCTGACGGAATACATTCAAAATTACCGGTGAAAACCGTTTTGTCACCATCTGTAATGCTGAATTTGTAAAGCCCTTCTTCATCGGGAGTAAATCTTGCAGAAAAATATGGATTATCAGTTTTTATTGTTTTTTCGTAGCCGTGATGATCGTAGACAAAATCAGCCGGCTGATAGAGGAAAAATTCCGATACGAAATCCTTGCCCGACGGAGAAACAAACTCCACCAGTTGTGGTTTTATGTCAAAGCAGTCAATCTGAAACCGATCGTATTTTTTTATTTGTGCAGAAAAATTTATATTCATAAAAACATCTCCTTTTTAATATTTTTATTATATTCTATTTTTGATTGTCCTTTTTTCGTTTGTTTATATGTAACATAATGATACCGGTTTAAAATTCTACCCCATCAACTTATTCGTTCAGATATTGAAAAATACGTCCCTTTCCTCCACACACAATAAAACATCCCGTGCAGAACTCTCAACTCGTGCTCCCGATACATTCTGAACACCGCAAACGTTCACCATGCGAATTTTAAGGTTATGGTAGGTGCCGTCTATTGATATTTTAACAGCATCACCGTCACGGATTGCTGTTACATGAAGTGCTTTATTTCCCTCTGTATCGCACACCACCGCTTCTGCTTTGTCTTTGAGGCAGAATACTTCCAGCGTCAGATTATCGGTATAATCATAATCGGGCAATTGGCTATTCCCACCAATGGGAAGAATAGCATTTTCCCGCACAAACAAAGGCAAGGAAAAGAAATCATACGTTTCCTTATACCATTTTCCGCCCTGTTTCACTTCTCCCGACAGCAGATGAGTCCATTCTCCCTCGGGAAGATAATAAGCTACATCGCCTTCTTTGCTAAACACCGGAGCCACCAGCAAATTTTCACCAAACATATACTGACGGTCAAGGTCCTCGCAACATATATCTTCCGGAAATTCCAGAACCATCGCACGCATAACGGGAATTCCGGTGTTGTGAGTATAAACAGCGGAAGCATAAATATAGGGCATCAGCCGGCACTTTAATTCAGTAAAATGCCGAAGAACTGCCACAGACTCTTCTCCGTTTTGTTCACCTTCTTCAGAAAACAACCACGGAACACGGTAAGATTTGCTGCCATGAAGACGGGAATGTGTTGAAAGCATACCAAATGCTACCCACCGCTTATACAGGTCTGCACTGGCTGTACCCTCAAAGCCTGATATATCGTGACTCCAGAATCCGAATCCCGACAGACACAAAGACAATCCGCCACGCAGTGTTTCTGCCATAGATAAATATTTAGAATCGCAATCGCCGCCCCAATGCACAGGGAATTTTTGTCCGCCAACAGTTGCACTGCGGGCAAAAACCAAGGCTTCGCGTTCCCCTTTCACTCGTTTTATAGCTTCAAAAACACATTTATTATAAAGATAAGTATAAAAATTGTGCATTCTCAACGGATCACTTCCGTCATAATAAGCAACATTTGTGGGAATGCGTTCGCCAAAATCGGTTTTCACGCAATCTACACCATTTTTAAGCAACGCCTCCAGCTTTTCCTGATACCAGCTTCGGGCATCGGGATTGGTAAAGTCCACCAGCGCCAACCCAGCCTGCCATATATCCCACTGCCATACATCCCCATTATCCTTCTGAAGCAGATACCCTGCATCCATAGCTTCTTTAAACAGTGGTGACTTCTGCCCGATATACGGATTAATCCAGACACATATCTTTAATCCGTATTCCTCTTTCATACGGCGAAGCTGACCCTCAATATCAGGAAACATCCGATCATCCCATTTGAAATTACACCATTCGTTTTCACGCATCCAGAAACAGTCAAAATGGAAAACACGCAACGGAATATTCCGTTCTTTCATACCGCCAACAAAGTGCAAAACGGTTTCCTCGTCATAGTTTGTTGTGAAAGATGTTGACAGCCACAAGCCAAAGCTCCACGCAGGAGGCAATGCCGGCTTGCCGGTTATGGATGTGTAATTTGATAACACACCTTTCATATCATTTCCGCCTATTACCATGAAATCCAGTTTTTCTCCCGGCACCGCAAACTGAACTCCTGTTACACTTTCTGAACAGATTTCGTAGGATACCGGACCCGAATCATTTACCAACACACCATATCCACGGTTACTTATATAAAACGGAATAGATTTATATGCAATATTGGTATTGGTACCTCCATCCTCATTCCAGCTATCTACTGTTTGCCCGTTTTTGACAAACGGTGTAAATCTCTCGCCTAAACCATAGATTTTCTCACCAACCTCCACTCTCATACGAGCCGCCATAAAGTTGTTGGTTTTTGTTGCCTCACTACGGATGTTTACCAGATCCAAATCCATCTCACGTCGCATATAATCTTCATCACGAACCTGAATTGTGCTGATCATGGATAATCCTGACGGATTGGTGTCTATACTTGTTATCTTTTTTCCTTTGTAATAAAAGGTAAAGTCACAAGGGCGTTTTGTAATTTTCAGTTCAAGGTCTCCGCTTTTTACAGACAGCATCTCCCGGGTGTCTTCTGTAATTAAAGGAATTTCTGTAGTATTAAGTTCAAATTCCGGCATTTTTCGTCGTGTTCCCAGAAAGTGACAAGCCTCCACCCGAATCACATCCGGTTTAGGTGCTGATAAGTAAATCTCAATAGCAGGACCGCCCATACCACGAGCATCATTAATATACGAAACCGTATAAAGACAAATTTTATTTCCTTCTGTGCGTACTTCGCGAATCTGCCCCGTATGTCTGGCAATAATTCCCTCTCTGTATATCCATCTGCCTTTTGTGAATTTCATTAAGCATTTCTCCTTTTATTTGTTTTCCATGTGTTCACGCACTTTGTCATGGTGTACCCGGAGTAAATTATGGAAGCAGCATAAAAATTTATATTTGATTTGTCAACGATGCTGTTTTTTATAAAATATTGCATCCATTTTACCGTTTTCTTTACATTATATTATATATCATAAAGTCTTGTTTGTCAATTATACGCATATACCTTTTGTTGTGCTCCGGTTCGTAATATTCTATTATTTTTTCACCAAAGGCAATGGGCAATTTATCCGCCAGTTTTCCATATTAACAATTCACGCACTTAGACCAAGAACAAAACAACACCATAAAAATATTTGTTTTAGCTAAATTTTGCAACAAGTCACAAAGCGAAATTATTGCTTCGCAATCTGTACTGCTCGGCGACCTTGCCTTTCGGCTCGGTTCCCGCCTCCCACCTGCTCCGCTAAAAACGGTTATCAACCGTTTTCTTCTCGCTCCGCAGCCCTCTTAGGCTTCAAGTCCTTTTGCCTTTTCCTGCACATAAAAAAAAGCACCGCAATTTTGCGATGCTGTTTTCCTGGCAGGGTAGAACAATAATGATGCAGACATAAAAATAAGCTTTGCGAAAGCAAAGCCACATTAACCTTTTCCCTATTCACTATTACTTATTACCTTCCAAAAATCGACAAGTCTTTTTAGGGAATAGTGAAGAAGGAATAGGTAATAAGTAAAATCGACAAGATTCTGT
>JAZNOL010000067.1:0-28135 GCA_045580815.1 Clostridia bacterium
CGGCGTTTCTTTTACAAAGAAAGCAGGAAAAACAGATTATGTATATGTAGACGAGCTTTCTGTGTATCATGTTCCCGAAAAAATAAACTTTAAAAACCGTAGTATTCCGAATGGCGGAAAGTTTAATCTTGATGAAATAGCGGCAAATGCTTACAATCCGAACGGTACAATGGAAGATCTGCCTAACATTAAATTTACAAAATGGCAGGTGCTGTCCGGAAATGCGGAAATTGACGGACGTAATCTTATTTACGGCAGTGATGCAAAAAAGATTGTATTAAAAGGTGAGTTTTTCGGTTGCACAGATGAAGTGACACTTTTTGTATCAGATAATATAAAAGACAGCCCCGGCAAAGCAATTTTGACAGCGGGAGAAATCGCTGAAAACGGCGGAATTTATTCCGTAACAGTTTTAAATAACGGAACAGCAACAGGAAGCGCATCACTTATAGTAGCGGTTTATGAAGACGGCAGACTTTGCGATATAAAAGTTTCTTCGGCAGAAATAAAACCCGGTGTAAGTGCTAATCTTTCAACCGAAAAAATAATAGGCGAGGACGTAAAAGTTTCTGTCTGGGACAGCATTTTTGGGTGCATAAGCATTAAAAACTGAAATTAAAAACGGCAGAAAGGCTCTGCCGTTTTTAATTTCCTAAATAAATATTGATTTATCGGCAGTTTTGTGGTATAATGATTTAAAGTGATACACAAGAGGTGGAAAAATGAAAAAAACTTATGTAACATCAATGCCGAATCATATTGGTGCGTTTTTAAAAGCGAGCAAATGTTTTTCAGCGTTAGGAATAAATATTACCCGTGTAAGCTACAACAAAGCAGTAGATTCTCATACGCTGTTTATTGATGCGGAGGGAACGGAAGAACAGCTTCAAAAAGCCGATGTAGAGCTTGAAAAAATCGGCTATTTACAAAACAATTTGAATAAAACAAGCATCGTTCTCATTGAATTTTTACTCAAAGATGTTCCCGGCAGTGTTACGGATGTGCTGATGCTCATTAATGAATTTAATTTTAATATTTCATACATTAGTTCTCAGGAAAACGGTACAGATTATCAGTTTTTCAAAATGGGGCTGTATGTTGATGATTCCGATAAAATTTCAAAGTTTTTAAAAGAAGCGGAAAAGATATGCAAAATTCGTGTTATTGATTACAATAGCTCAGAAAAAGTATATGACAACAGTATTTTTTATAACACATATGTTATGGGATTGTCGCAAATGATGGGCTTATCCGAAGAAATAAGCCAAGAGCTTCTTGTTCACATTAATCTTGCTATGCAGACTTTGGATGAGCAGGGCTTATCTCCGTATCGAACCTTTGACAGTATCAGTAAATTTGCCGAGCTGTTGTCGGCATCTTTCGGAAAAAGCTTTTCACCCCGTATAAGCACTCATAAAATTACAGAAAACACGGAAATAACCCTTATTGAGCCGCCTTGCGGAAGCAATACGATGATTATAAAAAGTAATGACAGAGTATTGTTTGTTGATAGCGGTTATGCTTGTTATAATGATGAAATGCTTGCTATTTTCAAAAAGATAGTTCCTGATTTTGACAGCATTAAAAAAACTGTACTTATAACTCACGCAGATGTGGATCATTGTGGGCTGCTTAATATGTTTGATGAGGTTGTTGCAAGCGAAAAAACAGCATTATGTCTGCGTAACGAATATGTCGGAAAAAACGGATACAGAGAAGAAAATCCGCTTCATAAGCCATACATTAACATATGCAAAATTCTTACATCATACAAGCCGGTTAATCCTGTGAAAATCACGGTTCCGTGGCAGGATGTGAAAAATCTTTCACAGCCGCTTACACAAATTGGATTTTTTGATTTTGAACAACTGCATTTTGAAGTATACGAGGGTAAAGGTGGGCATCTTCCGGGCGAAATCGTACTTATTGATTATACAAATCATATTGCAATTACAGGAGATATTTTCATTAATATTCATGGGCTTACACCGCAGCAGGCAGAATATAATCAGTATGCACCGATACTGATGACATCTGTTGATACATATCCAAAACTGTGTGCAGAGGAAAGAAAAGCGATTATGCAACGTCTTGGTGTAGGCGATTGGCAGATTTTTGGGGCACACGGATTTAAAAAAGATTATTCGGTTAATTCATGAGGTATTTATGATAGAAATTCTATACGAAGATAAAGACATTGTTTTTTGCGTAAAGCCTGTCGGAATGTCCTCAGAGCATGATTTGCCACAGGCACTTAAACAGCAGCTTGATTGTGAAATTTTTACACTTCATCGCCTTGATACTCCTGTGGGAGGAGTGATGGTTTATGCAAAAAATAAGATTTCTGCTGCAAAAATAAGCAAAAAAATTGCAGACAACAGTGATTTTAATAAAACATATCTGACAGTTTGTGAGGGTGAATTTGAAAACCCAGATGGTGTTATGAAGGATTTGCTTTTTAAAGATTCGTCAAAAAATAAAAGTTTTGTTGTTAAAAAAGAAAGAAAAGGCGTTAAAAAGGCAGAACTCAGCTACCGCGTGCTAAATAGCGGCGAGTATGGCGGAAAAACCTGCTCACTTGTGTCTGTTTTACTTAAAACAGGAAGAAGCCACCAGATAAGGGTTCAGTTTGCAAGCCGGAAGCATCCGCTTTTAGGCGATGGAAAATACGGCAGCAAAATTAACTGCCCGATTGCGTTGTTTTCCCATAAAATTGAAACGTGCGGCATTTCAATGTCAAAAAATCCGCCGGATAAGGCTCCATGGAATTTATTTTAGAAATTTGATATGCAAAGGAGAATTTTATGCCACGCAGAGAATGCAGATTCAGTGACGGTTTGAGGTTGTCAGAAATCAAGGTTGCATTTACAGGCAGCAGAACAAATATGGACAGCGATACCCAAAGGGGTGAATATCACAACTATTGGGAGTTTATATATATGCTTTCCGGCAAAGGACGCATTTCGGCCGACGACAAGTTGTATGTTCTGTCGGAAGGGGAAATTATCTTTTTCAAACCGATGCAGTTTCATATTTACTGTTCGGAAGAAAAAAACAGCCGTATTTTTGTGATGTCCTTTGATCTTGATGGCGATAAGCAGTCGCTTCTTAATGATGCTGTTTTTAAATTAAGCAGTAATCAAAAAAATCTTATTGAAAATCTGATTAATCTTATGTATGAACGTGCAGGCATCACACAGGAAGATGAGATGAGAATTACCGGGGGCAAAAGATTCGATTTAGATCTTCTTGATAACTGGGATAGTGATGATGTTTTTACACGCAGTATAAAAAATGCGGCAGAGCTATTGTTTATTGACATCATAAGAAACAGTACAAAGGCAAAGCAACCATATGAAAGTAAAAGTGCCATGATTTACCGCAATATTGTATCAATTATGGAAGAAAATATATACGGATGGATTTCAATAGAAGAAATTGCAAAAAAATGTTGTTTCAGTGTGCCATATATAAAAAAGATTTTTGCAAAATATACCGGCAGCGGTATTCACAACTATTTTATAAAACTTAAAATAAAAGAAGCAATACAACTTATAGAGAAAGGCTACAGTGTACAACAGGTGAGCGACAAGCTCGCTTTTTCAAGCCCTAATTATTTTGGGATTGTTTTTAAACGGGAAACCGGATATTCACCTATGAAACATTTAAACAAAGACGTGAGTCTGAATGTAAAAAACAAGAAAAAATAAACTAAATCGGATGTTTATAAAACATATAAATATCCGATTTTTATTAAAATATGCAAAAATAGGAATAAAACATTCCTATTGACAGTTTTTGTGCATCATGATAAAATAAAATAGTAGTATTGTATTTAATAATAAAGGATGGGCTATAAAATGAAAAAAAGCAAAAATTTTCTTGCTGTTTTAGTTGCAATCACACTGTGCATATCATCTTTTGCGTCTGTTGCGGCAAAACCTATAGCAACAGATGACGGAGAACTGTTTTCGTTTGAAGATGATTTTTCGGAATATAAAAATGTTGGCACCGAAGCTATGCCTGTGTATGATTTTTCATCAAATTGGACGGCGCATAAAGGAGATACATTATATCCGGCAACAATTGCAACAGATGCACCTAATAATGATGGCGAAAAATGGATGAAACTTTGGGCATACGGTTACTGGACGAATCTTACAAGCTATGCCGGTGTAGGAACAGATACAATGATTCCGGCAGATTCTGAGCAAACAATAAGTGTAAGAGTGCGTAGAGATAACAGTGGGCAGACTGCGGCGGTGAGATTTCTTGATGACGGAAATGGAAACTATTTCCAGCTTACTGTTCCGAGAGTGGGCGAAAGTGTAACCTACACTCAGGGCGATGCTATTGCAAATTATGTCAGAAACAAATACGCATCAAAGCTTGGCGTAACAGGTGATGACATAAGCTCAATTAATGTGTCAAATTTTTATACAGCATGGATTTTATCTCAATGTACTGTTAAAGACGGAGTTACTACCCATGAAATTATTGATATTTATGAAGACCCCGGCATGACCTTTGATGCAGCAAACAAAAAAATTACGACAAAAAATGTTACAGTACATCCTAATAACGGAAATGTTGATTATGACCAGATTATATCTGTTAAAACCGTTAAAGAAACGGGAGAAATCACTGTTGATATTAACAATGTTGCATTTGGCGATACCGTGTACACAAGAGCAGGCACAAAAATTGATGTCAAAAAGACCGTTTACAGTGAAAATTTTAAAAATTCTGCAATTAATCTTTGCGGAGTCAAACTTCTTGCAAGAGGGCAGAACAATAAATACACATATTTTACCGATTTTTCTGTAAAAGCCAAAAGATTTCCGTCTTTGGTGCATAAAGTTTATGAAGATAATTTTTCTACATACGGTGATGTGACACATAGTGAACTTGCACCGTCCATGATTTTAAAAGATAGCCTTGGTAATAAAATTAACTGGAAATCATCGCCTAAAACAATGGGCTTTTCACAGGAAGAAAATGGTGTCATGGTGAAATATGCAAAAGTTGGTATACCGTCAGTAGCAACCGGTTTCAACACCCCAGCACTCAGTATTGAAGCACGTTCTGGTACTTCGGCAAAAAATCAGTATCCGACAGTTGTTTATGCAGGCGAGTATCCGGATACAGAAGGATATCATATTAAATTCAGAATCCGTCCCAGTCAGTGCAGTGGCGGTATTCGCATTGCAACAGATGACACTTTTTCTGACTATTATGAAATTCTTTTGCAGGCACATAGCGGTATAGGTATTTATAAAATAACTGATAATAAGCCGACTGCCTATGAAACACTGGCATTTTGCAACAAAGAAAGCGAAATTGTTAAACAGCATGCCGGTTACAGCGTGCCCGGGTCGGCAAATATTTATGACTGCGAACTTTATATTGCAAATGGCGAGATAAAATTCATGGCAAATGTTCTGGCAAATCCTCACCACTGGACAATGGACTGGATGACTGTAACAGATGCAAATATGCCGCTTAATCTGGAAAATGCAAAAGTGGCGTTTTGTGCGGCGGGTAACATGAATCAGTATGTTCTGTTTACGGATTTTCTGGTTGAATCATACGATTATTGGGTAAATGATAAAAAAGAACCCACATCGGTTTTGTATCATAATGTTGCAAAACATTTTAATCCTGATGAAAACGGTGTAATTGAGCTTGAAAATTCTGTGGTTATCAGACGTGTTATATCAAGCAAAAGTGGGGAAATAAGCCTTTCAAAAGACGGCAAAAATTATCATGTTCTCGGCAACGGCACAGATGTTGTCAATACAAAAAGTGCAGCGGAATTTAAGTTTATAAAAGTTCCTGTGGGTGCTGTGGCGAAAGTGTATACAAATGTAGGAAGCAAAAACATTGCCGCATACCAAAATACAAATAATGAGTTAACTTGTTATTATAACGGAAATGTAGCGGATGTTTCTTTTGATGACGGTTTATCCGGGAGTGTCGCAACATATATGGATGGAAATGTAACCATACATTCTGCACCGGTAACAGCCAATAAATTTAAGTTTACAGATGCTACAGGCGGTGAAATACCAAAGTTTACACAAGCTGTTGATGTTGCTGTGATTTCACCCTTTGAAGCATTGCAGAAAGACGGAAATTTATATCTCAAACTTTATACTGATACGGTATCTTTATCACAGGATATCCGTGCGATTGTCACATTTGCTGATGATAACGGAAAACTCATAGGCATTGAATTTACCGATGCAGAAGTAAAAGATGGAGTTGTAGAGTTTGCGGTTAAAGATGCTGTAAATGCCGAAAAAGCAACAGCCATGTTGTGGAGCAGTGCTGTTGGCGGTTATCCTGTTAGTGAAGTGTATACAATAAGATAGGGAGGGAGATAAAATGAGCAGATTTTTGAAAATTTTTATTGCATCGGTTATGATGATAGCTGTTTTTTTGCCTAATATGGCATTAGCTGATACGGCAGATGTTGCTGTTACAGTTGATTTGTCACCCGATAATTTTATAAAACCCTCAACAAAACTATTGCTCGGCATAAACAATGACTGGCCGTCAACAACAAACGAGCCTGAAATGAAAAACGGTGCAGGAACAGAAATAACTGAAGATTATATCCATTTCTGGGAAAGCAATGCAATGCCCTTTACAAACTCACGCCGTGGCGGAGGCTCGTCAAATACCTATGACTGGACAAGTCTTGTAGGTCCTCTTGAAGAAAGAACTGCAAAAGAGCATTCGATTACATACGGCATTCCTCAATGGCTTAAGGTTGCATATGAACTGGAGGAAGAACCGGCATTTACTGCGGTTATAAATCTGGATGACGAGCCGGAAAAAAGTGCCGATTTAGTACGTTATCTGACACTCAAGCCTGATGATGCTAACGCAACAAACCCCAACACCGGTATAAACTGGGCACAAAAACGTGTTGATGACGGTATTGAAAAACCGGCAAATATAATCGCTTTTGAGCTTGGTAACGAGCTTTATTGGAGATATTGTCAGGCGGCAGGTGCACATCCGTGGAGTGGTGCGACAGAAGCAAATGTTACAGCGGCGGCAAAAATGTACACAGATTTTTGCAAACCGGTTATTGATGCTGTGAGAAAAGTAAATCCCGATGTTAAACTGTCAGGAATATCAAATTCCGGAGCAGAAATTGACGGCGCATTCAATGTGACAAGCTGGTGGAACAAAACTGTTGTTGATGAGCTTGGGGATTATTGCGGCGGTGCTTGCGGAAACGGCTGTACAGGCTCGTGCTTTGGTAAAGGCATCAACTATGTGACACATCACGATTATTATTGGTATGCTCGCACACATTCCGAAAACAATAAGCATTCAAAATTTTCTGCGGATAAAATTTACGGTCGTATAAGCGAACATTTTGGTGGCAGAGATATAAAAATTATGATTACAGAGCATAATATGCTTTATAATTCGCCTACAACACCTCAGGATATGGATTCGCTCACATATGCACTTCGTATAGCGGATTTTCTGTGTTCTGTTTACAATGTTCCGGAGGTATACACAGCAAATCATCACGGCTCGTATTCGGAGGATTTCAAGGCATACTGGGCGATTGGCAGAAGAATGAGCGAGGACGGGAAAATGTATATTACACCAAACGGTGGCGTTCTGGCAATCTTTGCCGAAGCCGCAGGTGGTAATGTGGCAAAAACAACTGTAAACAAAACAGGAGTTCTTGCAGATAAAGATGATGCGGTAATGACAAGTGCTCATCTCAAAGAAGATGGCAGACTTGACCTTGTTTTAGTAAACAGAAATGATTCAACTGCAAAAAATGTTGCAGTTACAATTCAAAACGCTAATACTGCTTATAAACTTGAATCGGTTTCTTATATGACCGGAGATCCGGCGGCAAACAATACATATTCTAATCCTGAAGCAGCGATAGTTCGCCGTGAACTTGTAAATGCAACAGAGGAGTTTACAGGATATACAATGCCGCCGTGTAGCGTGGCAGTTTTGCATCTTGTTCCGCAGTATTCTGCACCGCTTGAAGACGAAACAGGCAGTATTGAGATTGAAAAAAGAGATAATCAATTACGTGTTACCGATAAACTGTATCATAAAGACGGGCTTAGAGGTAAATTTGCAAGTGCGGTACTTCTTAAATGCGGAGCAGACCCGGAAAATTATAGAGAAACAGATATTTACAGTGTTGCACAGACAACGGTAGAAAACGATATTGCGTATTTTACATTGCCAATCGGAGATGACTTTGAAAACGGCAAGCATCATATTGTCATAACAGCAGATAATTTTACACAGTATGCTGTTTACGATAATGGTGTGATTGATGAAATTGTCATCGAAAATGCAGATAGAACCGATTATGAATATAACGGCAAACTGTACAGCGAAATTTCAAACAGTGAGTACAGGGTTGATTTGAACGCTGTTTTGAATGAAAATGCGGCAAAGGATACAGTTTTGGGTGCAACAGTTGTTTATGGAGATAAATCTGAAGTTGCTGCTTATGGCGATTCGGATATTCACCGTGTGGCATATACCGCACCGCTGGAAAGAAACAGAATGTCCGTTTATATGCCGCAGAATGCTCTTTCCGGAGTTTATACAATTATTGTGGGAGCAAATTCAGGCGAAAATTCAAGCAAAGAAATGCATTCCTTTTATTTTACAAAACCCGATGAAGAAATTATGCTTGTTTCACCGCCACATACATTGGATGGCAAGGATATCACTCTTATGACAGATTTGTCGCAGACGGTATACGTAGAGTTAAAACAACTTGTTACCGAAGATGTAACAGCAAATGTGTTTATCGGTTATTACAAAGAAGGAAAACTCATAAACACATCGGCTGATGCTGTTACCCTTGTAAACGGACAGCCTCAAACCGCAGAACTTGTTGCGGAAAACACAGACGAAGCACCGGACTGTGCAAAGCTGTTTATATGGAAAAACGGTTCAATTGAGCCGCTTATGCGTACATATGTGATTAAATAAGGAGGGGACAATGATGAAAAAAATTGCAGTAATTTTAATACTTATATCAACAATGCTGATTATGTCCCTGCCGGCAAATGCACTTATATATGCAGAATACGGCGGTCCTCTGCTCAGAGACAGTTTTGAACTGGATGACGCGCTTACAGTGTATCCGTATACATCAAAATTAAACGGAACAGTAAGTGATACTGTAAGCACATATAATACTGATACAGTAAGAAATGGCGATAAATCCGTTGCAATAGATTTGTCATCTCTTGCGGTAGGGGAGTCGGCGGCATTTGCGCGCACAGTTTATAATAAAGGTGTATATCCGACACTTGAAAATTACGGTGTGGTGTTTTACTTAAAAGGTGAAAATTTAACGGAAAATGATATACAGTTTCATTATTATTATGACGGGAACAAATGTGGTGCATATTCATCTTTAAAAACCGAAAGAAGCGCCGACGGATGGTTTAGAGTGGAAGCAATATTGCCGAGAATCCATGATTATAACCTTTCGCAAAGCGGATATGTCGGTGTATTGCTTGTAAAAAGGGCTGGTGGCCCAAATATCGTTTATATGGACGATTTAGAGGTTTTCCCTGTACCGGATAAAATTGATTTTGAAGACCGAAGTATTTCAAATAGAGGTAGATTCAATCTTGATGAAATAAAGGCAATTGCATACAGTCCTGTGGGAACAGCGGAAGATTTACCAAACAGCAAATTTACAAGCTGGAAGGTTGTTTCCGAAAATGCAGAAATAGAAGGTAGGGAACTAATTTATAAAGCAACAGCAGAAAAAATTGTTTTAAAGGGTGAGTTTTTCGGGTGCAGCGATGAAGTTACTCTTTATGTATCAGAAAGCATAAAAGAAAATCCGGGTAAAGCTGCAATGGTATCCGGAGAAATTTCAGTAAATGAAGGTGTTTATTCCGTAACTGTTACAAACACCGGAACAGCTTCGGGCAATGCTTCGATAATTGCGGCGGTTTACGAAAACGGCAGACTTTGCGATATAACTGTTTCTTCAGCGGTTGTAGCTCCGGATGCAAGTATTATTCTTTCAACAGAGAAAGTAACAGGCACAGATGTAAAGGTTTCGGTTTGGGACGGAATTTTCGGTTGTATAGGTATTAACTGATTTAACATTGAATAAAAATAAATGTTGCTATTGACTTTTACAAAAAAATATGATACTATTACAGAAGCATAATTAAATATACACACAGAGTGTCTGCCATGCCGTATGGGCATGGTGGGTGAAAAGGGAATTGGGTGAGAATCCCGGACGATAACAGTCGCTGTATGTGTCTGAATATTTTTGAATCTGTCGGTGAAAACCGGTCATTGGGAAACTGAGAAGACTGGATTCAAAAATGCAAAGCATTTTGCTTTATAGGACATAAAGTCAGAAGACCTGCTCTGATGTTATTCCGTAAATGTATTGCACAGGAATAACAGTTTTGTTGTGCCAATAACAAAAATTGTTTTTGTGGGTGGCGTGTGCAAAATGTGAACAGTCACAGAAAAACTCTGCTGTGGTAATTTCAAATTACCACAGCTTTTTTGTTGCGATAGAATAAATAAATCTAAAGAGAGGCATGAGAGAAAATGAATGAATTTAAGAATTATCATCCTATTGTAAATTTCATATATTTTATGTTGATGATTATTCTTTCGTGTATCTTTATGAACCCTGTGTGTATTTTGATTTCTTTTGTCGGGAGTTTTGCTTATGCGGTTGTGTTAGGTGGAAAGAAAACAATCAAAAAAAGTTTATTATACAGCGTTCCTCTTGTTGCGTTAACAGCAATGGTTAATACGTTATTTAACCATGAAGGTGCAACGATTATTTCTTATTTGCCAAACGGTAATCCTTTTACTTTGGAGTCACTTGTTTATGGGGCTTCGGCGGCTGTTATGATAGTTACAGTAATACACTGGTTTTCTTGTTACAACAATGTAATGACAAGCGATAAATTTATATATCTTTTTGGTAAAATAATACCAACGCTGTCCCTAATTTTCTCAATGACGCTTCGGTTTGTTCCCAAATTTACCACTCAGTTCAAAAAAGTGTCAGAAGCACAAAAATGCCTCGGCAAGAGTTTGTCATCAAAGGGAATAATAAAACGTGCAAAATACGCCGTAGAAATAATGTCGATAATGGTAACGTGGGCATTTGAAAACTCGGTAGATACAGCAGACAGCATGAAATCACGTGGATACGGATTGCCGGGAAGAACATCTTTTTCAATATTTAAATTCACGCACAGAGATATATTGGCGATTATAAGTACTTTGATTTTGGGATCATACGTTATTACAGGCAGAATAATAGGGAATATACAATTTGATTATTTCCCATTAATACAAAGCGTAAAATTTTCTGTTTTTGACATAAGTATTTATTTGGCATATTTTTTATTGGCGACTATGCCTGTTATCATCGAAATTCGGGAGGCAATAAAATGGAAATATATAAAATTGAAAATTTAACATTTCGTTATCCCGGCAAGGATGTTCTGGCATTGTCAGGTATTGATTTTTCGATAAAAAAAGGGCAGTTTATAACTATTTGCGGAAAATCCGGATGTGGAAAAACAACATTACTGCGTTTGTTAAAAACAACACTTACTCCTGCAGGCGATATTGATGGAGCTATTTTTTATGATGAAGTTCCAATATCGGATGTTGATATTAAACGTCAAGTTTCTGAAATTGGTTTTGTTCTGCAAAATCCTGATAATCAAATAGTTGCGGATAAGGTTTGGCATGAGCTTGCTTTTGGATTAGAGAGCCTGTCGTATAAAACAGAAGAAATTCACACAAGAGTTGCAGAAATGGCATCATTTTTCGGTATACAAACCTGGTTTCACAAAAAAGTAACGGAACTTTCGGGAGGGCAAAAACAACTGCTTAACCTGGCTTCTGTTATGGTTATGCAACCTGCGGTACTTATTCTTGATGAACCGACGAGCCAATTAGATCCCATTGCCGCACATGAATTTTTGAAAGCAGTTGAAAAAATTAATCGGGAATTGGGAATAACCGTTATAATGACCGAACACCGTCTCGAGGAAACTTTTGCTGTTTCTGATAGAATCGTTGTTATGAATGACGGAAAAATTATTGTGGACAGCACACCGGCAGATGTAGGGAAAGTTCTCAGAAATAAAGCAGACATAATGTTTAATGCAATGCCTACACCAATACGTGTGTATAATACGGTTGAATGCGGTCAAAATTGTCCGGTTACGGTTAGAGAGGGTAGAATATGGCTTGAAAATTTTGCGGCAGAAAATAAGCTTTTTGTTAATAAAATTCCAGTAGCTGCTGAAATGCAAAAAGAAGCAGAGACGGCAATAGAAATAAAGGATGCATGGTTTAGATATGAAAAAAATATGCCTGATGTTATCAGAGGTATGAACCTGTCGGTTAAACAAAGTGAAATTTTTGCTGTCGTAGGTGGAAACGGAACCGGTAAAACAACTGCGCTTTCGCTTATTAGTGGTGTAAATAGGCCTCATACAGGGAAAGTTTTAATTAATGGTGTTGACATAAAAAAGCAAAAGAACCTATATGATGGACTTTTAGGAGTAATGCCGCAAAATCCGCAAACACTGTTTACGCAAAAAACGGTTCTACTTGATTTGATGGAAGTTTTTGCAGATACAGAATTAAGCGTAGAGGAAAAGAATAAAAAGGTATTGTTAACAGCAAAAAATTGCGAAATAGAAAATCTTATGGACAGTCATCCTTATGATTTGTCCGGTGGTGAGCAACAGCGCGTGGCACTTGCAAAGGTGCTTTTGAAAAATCCATCTATATTGCTGATGGATGAGCCGACAAAAGGCATGGACTTTGGATTCAAAATGCGGTTTGGTGCGATTTTAAAAAAACTTACAGAAAATGGTGTGACGGTTGTTATTGTGTCGCATGATATAGAATTTTGTGCCAAGTATGCGGATATGTGTGCAATGGTTTTTGATGGTAAAATAACATCACAAGGAGTGCCGCGGAGCTTTTTTTCTGACAAAAGCTTTTACACAACCTCAGCTAACCGAATGGCGCGAGGCATAATACCGCAAGCGATACTGGATGAAGATATAATTTTAGCGTGTGGTAAGGAAATTATTAATACTAGTGTCAGTTATCCCAAGATACAAATAAAACCGAATAAAAAACCACAAGAAATTAATAAAAATGATGTGATGAATAAAAAGATTTCGTTTCGGTGCGTGTTAGGGATTGTTTTTGCAATTTTACTTTGTATTACAATTACAATTGCTGCAATTACAGATTATACAGAGCCATTGAATACAGTTGTCACAACACTGATTATTTCTGAAACAATAGCTATGCTTTTTTGTTTTTGTAAACGGCGGAAAAATTATGCATATACGTATGTGACACGAAAAAAACAGATAAGACCCAAAAGTGTTTTGTTGTCGTTGGTGATTTTGGTTAGTGTGATTATTACTGTTTTGGTCGGTGTATATTGGCTTGATGGTAGAAAATACTATTTTATTAGTTTGATGGTGATTTTAGAAACACTGATTCCGTTTTTTATATCCTTTGAGCAGAAAAATCACAGAGCTCGTGAAATTGTGATAATCAGCGTACTGTGTGCCATAGCTGTTTCTGGAAGAACGGCATTTTTTATGGTTCCACAGTTTAAACCTGTTATAGCTGTTGTAATAATTTCGGCAGTAAGTTTCGGGAAAGATACGGGCTTTCTTGTTGGAACGGTAACAGGTTTTGTTTCAAATTTCTTTTTTGGACAAGGGCCGTGGACTCCGTGGCAAATGATTTCTTTTGGAGTTGTTGGTTTTGTTGCAGGGGTGTTTTCTGAAACTGGAATTATTGCAAAAAAACGATTACATTTATGCGTTCTAGGGGCACTTGTAACATTGATTGTATACGGTGGTATTATGAATCCGGCTTCCATTATAATGTATCAGAAAAATCCTACATGGGAGATGATTGTTTCGGCATATGCTGTGGGACTTCCGCTTGACGCAATTCACGCAATGTCTACCGCACTTTTTCTATGGTTTATTTCAGAACCTATGATAGAAAAATTGGAGAGGATAAAAACCAAATATAACATATAATTATAGAACAACACTCCTGCTCAAGAGAGAGCAGGAGTGTTGTTTGTATATTTATTTATTTGAATTAAAAATCATAAGTTTTGCACGATTTAAAGCAATCATTATTGCAGGAATAAGTATTAATTGAACTATAATTCCAGGTACTGCTCCAAGTAGTGAACTTGAAATAAATGATGCAAAAGTATAAGGTTTGTTCTGGAGTCCCAAAAGAATAGTTTTAACAACTCCTGCTACAAGTCTGCCAGAAATCATTGAAATCAGCATACACACATAAAGAGATTTTATACATTGCCGTTTAATGTGTGAATATAAAAAACCTACGGTAAAACCATATGTGGCGAGTTCAAAAGCCATTGAAATTGCACTGGGATACATAACAGGCATTAAAAATAAAACCGAGCGAATAAGCGGCAATATAATTCCTAATACAAGTCCGTATTGCCAACCGCAAATAAGACCGCAAAGAAATACCGGAATGTGCATAGGAAGCATCATTTTTCCTATTGTAGGAATTTGACCGGTAATAAACGGCAGAATAAGACCTATACCGAAAAACATGGCCGTGAGCACCAAATTGCGAAATCCTTGTCTTTCCATATATCAGCCACCTTTCTATACGGTTTTACTTTAAGAACATATGAAAGAGTTTATCGTAAATACTTTTTATGTGCTTTTTGTTTTCGGAGAATGAAATTTATATTCATCTGTGATTCCTGTCTGAAACTTTATAATAAAGCTTTTCAAGTTCTTTAGCGTCCATAAGTTTAGGTACAGGATATAATGGATTTGCTTCTTTGTCTGCATGTCTTGCCATAACAGGAATATCTTCTTCTTTGATACCTGAAAGTCTTTTAGGTATTCCCATGCGAGCGTTCATTTCTTTTATGGCAGATATGAATTTTTGAGCACCGTATTTGTCGGAGTCGTTGTTGAAACAAAGTTCAACTAAAGCACCGAGCTCACGCAATTGTTTATGTATAAGTGGACCATATTCTTCTAAAACAATAGGCAAAAGAACCGAATTTGCTAAGCTGTGAGGTATATTATATTGCCCGCCAAGAGAATGAGCAACAGCATGGATATAGCCAACATGAGATTTTGAAAAGGCTATACCGGCATAGTAGGAGGCATAAAGCATACTGCGTCTCGCGGTGGAATCAGTCGGTTCCTTGTATGCAAGCTCAAGGTTCTTGAAAATGAACTTTATAGCTTGTTTGGCATGGTGATGAGTTTCTTTGGTTGTAGACTGACCAATATATGCTTCAATGGCATACGTTAATGCAGCCATACCTGTTGTTGCCGTAAGATGAGATGGCAAAGAATAAGTCACTGTATGGTCTAAAACTGCATATTCGGGAATGAGTGGAAATGAATTCATAATATATTTGTGTTTTTCTTTACTGTCTGTAATAACTGCAGTAGCAGTAACTTCGCTGCCTGTACCGGCTGTTGTGGGTACAGCAAAAAGTGTAGGAAGTTTTTTTGATATTTTGCGTAGTCCGCCAAGCTGCTTTAATGATTTGTTGGGATGTGCAATTCTTGCACCGACAGCTTTTGCACAGTCTATGACTGAACCTCCACCAAAAGCAATTAAACATTGGCAGCTTTCCTTTGTATAAAGTTCGAGAGCTTCCTCAACATTATCAGCCGTAGGATTAGAACTTGTTCTGTCATAAACAATACATTTAATGCCTGCTTCTTCGAGAGAAGTTTCTAATTTTTTGGTTGCTCCTGAACTTTTCAAAAAGTCATCAGTAACAAGAAGAGCAGTCCAAAAATCATGCCGGATTATTTCAGCGGCAATATCATCTACTCTCTTTAAAATTTTTGGTTCACGGTACGGAAGCATCGGCATAGCTGTACGAAATACAAACTGGTAAATGCGGCAATACATTGCTTTAAAGGAATTCATTTTAATACCATCCTTACTTAATTTTTAAGGGTTGATGCAAACTGAGTTTTGTGGATAATCGTGCATGGTTTATAATATTAATACAAGCTGTATATAAAAATAGACTTGCCGATTATTCGACAAGTCTATTATATCACACATAAAAACAGTTGTCAACAATTATATAATGAAGTAGTTTGTAATTTTTTAAAAACGTTTCTGTTGACAAAAAAAGAGTGGTATGATATAATTACAAAAGTAATATTTCTGAATTTGCTAATAATTTTTTTGTTTGATTTCTATTATTATAACAAACACTAAAAAATAAAAAGGAAGCATTGAATATGGGTAAAAAAAATGCAAGAAATACAAAAGGCAGAATTATAGCTGCTGCCTGGGATTTGTTTTATGAACAAGGCTACGACAGTACTACAATCGAAGATATTATTTATGAATCGGGCACGTCAAAAGGTTCATTTTATCACTATTTTGAAGGAAAGGATGCATTGCTTGGTTCGCTGTCGTACGTGTTTGACGAAGAGTACGAAAAATTAAAGGATGAAATTCCGGAAAATATGAATAGCTTTGATAAGCTTTTGTATCTTAACGATAGGCTTTTTACGGTTATTGAAGAGCGGATTGATATCGAACTGCTTACGCGGCTTTATTCAACACAACTTACAACTAAAGGTGAAAAACACCTGCTTGACAGCAAACGGGTGTATTACAAACTTCTTCGCAAAATAGTATCTGACGGTCAAAAAAAATGTGAAATCAGCGACAAAATGACAGTAAACGAGATTGTAAAAATATATGCTATGTGCGAACGAGCTTTGCTTTATGATTGGTGCTTATGTAATGGTGATTATTCGCTTAAGCATTATGCACAAATGGTGATGCCTATGTTATTAAGTAAAATTAAAGTTTAATTTTTGTAAATATAAAAGTATATATTTTGGTTCAAATAAAACAATCATAAAAAATAAAAAAATACATATAAAAAAGCACAACTAAGTACAGACTGCGTTCTATACTTGGTTCTGTATTGCATTCTATAATAAAGTGTGGTATAATAATAAAGATTTAATTAAAAGGAGTAGATAAACAATGTCAGAAGTTTTAGCATTTATTCTTTCAATGTCAGAAGTTTTAGCATTTATTCTTTACTTTGTGATTGTTTTGGGAATCGGCATCTTCTTTTTCCTTAAAACAAAAAGTGGAGGAGAAAAAGAGTATTTTTTAGGCGGTCGTCAAATGGGACCGTGGGTTACAGCGATGAGTGCACAAGCATCGGACATGAGTGCATGGCTGTTGATGGGTCTTCCAGGAAGCATTCTTGCATTTGGTCTCGGTCAGGCGTGGATAGGTATCGGTCTTGCAATCGGCACTGCTCTTAACTGGATTCTTGTTGCTAAAAGACTTAGAAAGTTCTCTAAGGCAGCAGGGGACTCAATTACACTTCCGCAATATCTTTCAAACAGATTTGCAACAACAAATCCTGCACTCAAAATTGTATGTGCAGTGATTTTCCTTATCAGCTTCACGCTTTATGTGGCATCGGGCTTTTCGGCAGGTGCAACAGTGTTTACAGAGCTGTTTCCCAAACTTGATGCAACTGTTGCGTTGGTAATATTTGCGGTTATTATTCTTATTTACACATTCCTCGGTGGCTATAAAGCTGTTTGCTGGACAGACTTTTTTCAGGGCATACTTATGCTTATTGCGTTGCTTGCAGTGCCGATTGTAATTCTTATGACAAAAAATCTTGATACAGCTGCACTTTCAACTGTATATACATATACAGAAAATGGCAAAGCTGTTGAATGTGCGTTTACTTCAAATCTGTTTAGTGCAAGTTGGCAGGAAATTGTTACAGGTCTCGGATGGGGACTCGGATATTTCGGTATGCCACATATTCTTGTTCGTTTTATGTCAATTGAAAAACCGAGCATGATTAAAAAATCTTCAATCGTTGCAATAATCTGGGTTGTTATTACACTTCTTGCTGCAATTTTAATTGCATACCTCGGCAGAATGGTTGTAGGTTCGGAACTTCTTCCCGACGGTGCTCAAAAACTTGTATTTATCCGTCTCGCAAGAACTCTGTTCCCTGGATTTATTGCAGGTATACTTCTTGCGGCTATTATTGCAGCCTCAATGTCAACTGCAGACTCACAGCTTCTTGTTGCATCTTCGTCGTTTACAAGCGATATTTATAAACCACTTATTAGAAAAACAGCGTCAGAAAAAGAAATTCTTTGGGTAGGAAGAATAGTAGTTGTAATTGTTTCGGTTATTGCGTTCTTTATTGCAAACAGTGAAGGACAAAGTGCACAGGCAATTATGAATATGGTTGATAATGCATGGGGACTTTTCGGAGGAGCATTCGGCCCTGTTGTTATACTGTCACTTTTCTGGAAGCGTTTAACATTTAAAGGAACTCTTGCCGGAATTATCAGTGGTGCAGTTGTAGATATTGTTTGGTTGCTCAAACTTACAGAGTCTACAGGAATTTATGAAATTGTTCCTGCATTTATAATTGGTATGTTTGTTTGTGTTCTTGTGTCGTTAGTAGATAAAAAACCCTCACAGGAAATTATCAATATTTACGAACGCGCAACAGATAACAGTATTGATGATTAATTTTACGCAAATATAATTTAAACCAAGGGCGATTTTATACCGCCCTTGGTTTATTTTGACGAACTTTTGACGAATTTTTTTATTCAAAAACGAGCAAAAACAAACAAAAACAAACAATAAAAATTAAAGCAAAAACCGCCTAAATATACCGATTATACGGTAAATAGGCGGTTTTTTAGTTTGGTGGAGACGAGGGGAGTTGAACCCCTGTCCGAAAACCGATTCACCAGAACCTCTCCGTGTGCAGTTTGTGGTTAAAATTCCCTTATAAAAAAGTCCGCAAACAACCTTTTTTACAAGGTAGCTTCATTATGCATGATACGCTCAAAGCTTTGCGTATTCACGTTCACCGCTAATTCGACGCCTTATTCTGCGGCGCGGTAACACAGATAAGACGACTGCCATAATTAGGCAGCGTAAGCTAAATTATCGTTAGCGTTTAATTTTAAATTTTACGGATTTTAAAGTTGCTCCGCACAACTACACGCTATTCTGACTTCACTGTCCCCGTCGAAACCGGTACGTCCCCATAAAATTACCGCTGTTGCTCTTTAAGAGTACGGTCAATGTTACGTTTGGCATCACGTTGAGCGGCACTTTCGCGTTTGTCGTAGAGCTTTTTACCTTTTGCAAGAGCAATTTCAACCTTAACTCTGCTTCCGCTGAAATATACAGAAAGGGGTATTATGGAATATCCGTCCTGCTGTGATAAGCCAAGCAACTTGTGAATTTCTTGTTTATGCAAAAGAAGTTTACGCTCACGAAGAGGGTCTTTGTTAAAAATATTGCCTTTTTCGTAAGGGCTGATATGCATACCCTTAATGAAAGCTTCACCTTTTTCGATAGAAACCCAGCTGTCTTTAAGGTTAAGTTTACCCATGCGTATAGACTTAACCTCGGTGCCGAAAAGCTCAATTCCGGCTTCAAGCTTGTCTTCTATAAAATACAGGTGATATGCCTGCTTGTTTTTAGCAACAATTTTTACGCCCATAAAAGCCTCCGCTGATGTGATTTAAGTGATACTTATATATTATAACACAATATCTGTTTTAATGCAAGTAAATTATATTAAAATTATTTTACATTTTTTGTAATGCTTGGATAACTACAAAAACAAAGCAATACCGATAGTGCAAATTATCCGGTCGATTTTATATAAAAGGGTTGACTTTTTGGGTTGGTGTGGTATAATTAGATTACAAATCAAACTATATGGTTTATTGTCTGAAAATAAATACAGGATAAAGGCGGTATAAACATGAACGAATACATAAATCTGGATGGAGTATGGAAACTTGATGGATATGGTGACATCAAAATTCCAGGAACAACCGACGAAGCCAAATATTCCAATACGAAACCTGAACTTACAGCAAATTATCTTTACAGACCTTATCCATGGCTTGGCAAAGCAAAATATACCCGAGAAATTGATATTCCGCTTATTGACGGAGATGATGAGGTCTTTTTTGAAATAGAACGTACGCGCCATACGTATCTTTATATAGATGATGAATTTGTGGGAGAGTGCGGAAATCTGCTCACAAAGCACATCTATAATCTTACAGGCAAAATTAATGAGGGAACGCATAAGTTGGCTGTTGTTGTAAATAACAACGTACATGAATGCGGTGAGTATCCCGATAATATTTTTAATGCTCACCAGTTTACTGATAACACACAGACCAACTGGAACGGAATGCTTGGTAACGTAAGGCTTGTGATAAAACGAGGATTACAAATTGACATAGAAGCCGTTACCCTTAAAGATGATAAAAAATTCAACATTACACTTAAAATTAACCGTAGCAATGCGAAAATAAAATTGAATCTGGACGGTGAAACGTATTTTGAGGATGACGTTTGTACAAAGAACGGAAAAATAAATATTGAAGTTCCTTTTAAAGGCGGCGAAAAATTTTGGAATGAGCATGATCCGTACAGATACAATCTTGTTTTGGAGGCAATATGCGGTGATGAAAAATGTACTGTTTCCAAAATGCAGGGGTTTCGATATCTCAGTGTCAGCGGTAAGAAAATACTTTTAAACGGAAAGAGAGTTTTTTTAAGAGGAAAGCATGATGCCTGTGTGTTTCCGCTTACAGGCTATGCACCAATGACGGTTGAAGAGTGGATAAAGGTGTTTGAAATTGTAAAATCTTATGGAATAAACCACTACCGTTGTCATACCTGGTGTCCGCCTGAGGCAGCTTATGAGGCGGCGGATATATGCGGAATATATTTTCAGGCAGAACTTCCTTTTTTCTGTACCACCTTTGAAAAAGATGAAATAAGTTATAAATATGCCGTTTCGGAAGGTATAAAGGTTATAAACGAATATGCTTCACATCCGTCGTTTATTGTACTTTCAATAGGTAATGAACTCCGGGGTAACCGTGATGCTTTAAAAGATATAATATCATGTTATAAAAATTACCGTGACGATATACTATATACACAAGGGTCAAACAATTTTCTTATGCATCAATATCCGATAGAAAATGAGGATGTCTTTATATCAGATCAGATAGCGGAAGATGATAAACTGTATCCGCTACGTGCATCATTTGCACATTGTGATATGCCGTCTCTCGGACATTTTCAGCAAAAAGAGGATAAAGGTACTGCTAATACATATTCTGCCATGAGTGTGACAAAACCGATTATCAGCCATGAAACGGGAGAATATCAGGTTTTCCCGGATTATGATGAAATTCAAAAATATACAGGTGTAACAAGAGCGGAAAATTTAAAATATTTTAAAAATCTTTTGGATAAAAAAGGACTTGGAAATTATTATAAGAAATTTTCAAAAGCATCAGGTCATGTGGCTATGCTTGGTTATCGTGAAGAAATCGAAGCTTTGATGAGAAGTGAAGATATGTCAGGATTTCAAATTCTGGATTTACAGGATTTCCCCGGTCAGGGAACTGCTCTTGTGGGTATTTTGGATTCTTTTATGGACTCAAAGGGTATTATAAGCCCCGAGAATTGGAGAAAGTTTTGTAATCATACAGTTATTCTTGCGGTGTTTGATAAATATGTATATCGCAGAGGAGAAAACTTTAAAGCTGATATTTATGTATATAATTACTGCGGTTGTGATATATCCGGATTACTTAGCGTTACTCTTGGAGATTTTAAATATAGTGAGCATGTTGAAATTTGTGATGGTGGTACAAGGTTTGCTTTTTCCGTAAGCTTTGAAATGCCGAAGAAAAACGGAGAACATATTTTAAAGCTTAGTCTTGGAAATGTATGCAACGATTACAAACTGTATGTTTATGGAAATGAATGCGAAAATACAGTTAAAACAGTGTATTCAAAGGATTTAACAGAAGATATTCTTCGTGAAAACGAAAGTATAATTGTAATAGCCTCCGATATGGACGACGGTGTTGGCATCGAAGGATTTTTTGCAACGGATTTCTGGTGCTGGCCGATGTTTGAAAATATAAACAGCCAGGCGGGATTACATGCGCCGGGCACACTTGGTTTGCTTATAAAAAATGAACATCCTGCTTTGGGAAAATTTAAATGTGAAACCCATTCCGACAATAGGTGGAGAGAGATTGTCAATTATTCAAAATCTGTAATACTGGACGGAACGGAAATTGAGCCTATTATACGCAGTATAGATAATATTGCAAGAAACCACAGTCTCGGAATGTTGTTTGAAGTTTGCGTGAGCGGTTGTAAGGTTCTTGTGTGCGGTTCGGATCTTGTAAGACTTAAAAACACCAACCCTGCGGCAGAAAGTCTTTATGCGGCATTGGATGCCTATGCTTCTTCAAAGACATTTAAACCTGAAAATTCTGTGGATTTTGAGACTTTTTCAAGTCTGCTGAACCGAAAATCCGGGATAGAAGCGGAAAAAGGAGATTTTTCTATGTTCTTTGCTGGAGATAGTAACGAAACATTATAAAATCCATAAATTGTAGAGTGTATATTTTTATAAAAAGTTTTTCTGCATAAGACAGGCTGTGACATATTTTGTCACAGCCTGTTTATCATTTCAAAATTTCATCAATTGATTTGCCGTCGGCGAGGGGGAGGGAAACACCAAGAATTTTTGCAAACGTTGGTGCTTCGTCAACAATGCATCCGTTTTCAAGAGAAACATTTTCTTTGAAATCGGGACCTTTTGCCACAAAAATCGGTTGTGGACCTTTATGAGGCAGATATCCGTGTGTTGCTGCACCTGTGCGATAATCAGAACTGTCAAAATTTGATATAAACGGTCTTACTGCACTGTCTCCGAATGCTGTGTAATCATCACCCTCAACAACAAAAGAAAAGTCAGCTGCAAAATGTTCCTGAGCTTCAATTTCTTCAGCGGTAAATACCTGACTTATGCCGTAAATTCCTTCATCGCGGATGAATTTAAGAAGATCATAAATTTCATTATACAGTTTTTTGTCATTTTTGTCTTTAAGATAAACCATCGCAGACATTCCCGTTGATACAAACTGAACACGCCAGTCGGTAACTTCACCGTTTTTCAGAGTAATATAACCTCTGTCTGCGAGAATAATGTTGAGGTTTACAAATCGTCTGGAATTAAGCTGACCGTGATCGCTGACGAGCACAAAATTTACATCGTCAGCAATTCCTGCAATTTCGGCTGTTTCCATAAGCTCGGTAATCCAACCGTCGGTTTCGACAATGCCTTTGTTGACGTGTTCGCCAAAAAGTCCTTTTGCATGACGATAGTGGTCGATATTTGACGGATGCAGAAACAAAATGTCAGGCTTATATTCCTTGATTATATCACAAGCACATTTGATACAAAAAACATCAATGTACGGGTGCTTGATTTCTTTAAGGAAACATAAATTTTTGTGTGCAATTTCAAGCATTTCTTTGCTTGAACCGGAACGGGCAAAAGCATCGAGAACAGTTTCATCCTCTTTTTCCGGAAAAATCTCGTTAATCAGATAATCAATAGAGGGGTGGTTTCCGGTAACAGGCCAGAAAACCGCGGCAGTTGTATAACCAGCGGCTTTGGCGGCGGTAAAAATATCCTCTTTAACTTTAACATTATTATAAAATCTGTTCCAGAGTCCGCCGTTTTGACATGGACGGTCAAGAAAATTGGTAGGCCACATATTTGTTAAAACACCGTGTTTTGCAGGATAAGTCCCTGTTGACATTGTTGTATGACAGGGATATGTAACGGTAGGGAAAATACTCTTCATGTGTTTAATCTCTGCACCGCCTTTGAGATATTTCTGGTATCCGGGCAGAGTTTTAAAATATGTCAAATCTTCGTATACCATTGCATCAGCAGACATTACGATAAGTTTTTTCTTCATTTATTAAAACTCCTTAATAATTTGTTAATTTATATATTTGACAAAAATATAAAAAAATCCTTTAAAAAACCGACTGTGATAAATGTATCACAGCCGGTTTTAAGGGAGAAGAAATTATTCTACTGTAAGTGTTGTTGATACGCCATTTGCAATTACTGTATAAGTTCCGGCATCAAGTGTCGGAGCAAATTCATAGTAACCACTTCTGTCAGCATCTTTGCAATCAGCATAAACAAGGTTTGTTCCGTTGTATACTGTAACGCCTACATGTGCATTAGGTGTTGTGTTACCTGTAATGAGTGCTTTGCCGTTTAAAACGTATGCACCTTTGTTTGAAATTGTCTGTGCGTATGTGTACGGTGAAATTTCGTTATTAAGAATCATAACTTTAACTTTGTCACCGTCTGCAACATCAAGAGCTGAAATATCAACTGTGTAATCTGTTGCACTGAGAACTTTTGCATCGTTTACATACTGAACGCCTGTTAAAGCACCGTCTTTATAAACTGCAACTGCAATGTCTGAATCAAAGGAAGCATCAGCGGTGATAATAACGCTTGCCTTATCAGCAGAAACAGTTGAAGTTACATTTTTCTTAACTGCGTTGTAGAAATGCTCTGCAAACTGGAAGTAACCCACATCTGTAAAGTGCAGTGTGTCGTAGAGCAGGCTGTAATCTGTAACAAGCGCAGTCATATCTACATAACGGTATCCGTATTCCTGTGAAAGCTCCTGAATAACGGGACGGATATTATCCGCATTGTGGTTCGGATTTGCGGCTGTACCGCGAATCGGAGGTACTGTCAGGATAATTTCGGGATTTGTGGGCAGATTTTTATATGTTTCAATGAGAGAAATGTAATCTGCTTTGAACTTATCGCGTGTTGCACCTTCTGTACCGATATTACCGTCGTTTGTACCAAGCATAATAATAACGATATCGGGGTTTGAAAGAAGGCTTGCCGCATATTCTTCAGAAAGTGTATATGAGGGATTTCCACCATTTTCAACAGCATAACCGTTCATAAGGCGATAGCCTGCACGACCATAGTTCTGAACATCGTAATCTTCGCCAAGCATAGCACCGATTCTTGTTGACCAGGAATCGCTTGTAATCTGACCGTTGTTACCGGTGTTACTGTCACCTACGCAAGCGATAACTGTTTTGTCTTCTGCAACAGTGATAATGTCTTCTTTTGTAGAAATTTCTTTAACAAGACTATTTCCGTCATACATCATAACTTTTGCATAACCGTAGCTTGCAGGAGTATTTATGCTGTAGCTGCCTTTTTCTGTAAGTGTGTTTTCGCTTGCAGAAATAAATGTTCCGTTTTCTGCATAGAAAGCTGTAACAAGCTTGAGGCTTGTGCCGTTTTCAAGGTAACGTGCAGGAACAGCTGTGATTGTTGCTGTACCGTTGCAGTTGTCAACAAATACGTCAGCATCGGGAACATATTTAACTGTTACGCCATCAAATACCGCGCCAGCCGCACTGTAAACAGCAAAGGGATATGCCATTTTTTCAAGAAGTCCGTCTGTATCTTCAAATGTGTATGTATAAACATCAGTTACATAGGCAGTTTGTGCATTTACTGTGATATTTGAACCATCAACAGTTACTGTCCAAGTTCTTGCATTTTCACCGTTTATTGATGCTGTATCTTCTGCCATATGAACCATTGTGCGAACGCCGTCTATACATTTTACAACGTAAGGTGCATATTTATTATAACCTGTTTTTTCTAATGTGTCAAACCAGTCACCACGGCCAAATTCATAATATGACTGTTCATCTTCGCTGATTGCAACTCTGATACCAAAACGTGAAGCACCTCGTTTTTCACCTTTGATAACAAGTTCTTTAAGATCAACCGAACCTGTTGTTGCAGGTTTGAAGTTTACAACTGCGGGATAGTATCTGTCAGCAATACCGCCGGTAACAGAGTTCTGACCCTGGTGACCCAGCAGGTGCAGATTTGAGTTGTTGCCGTGAATAAATGCACCGGGGAAGCCCTGCCATGAATGTGCTTTTGAAAGCTCCCAGCTACCTGCATCGTTTTTAAGAACTGTAAGGTCTTTTTTGTTTGCACGTACAGCAAGAGGAGAATCAATAATTGATACAGTATCTGTATATGTTGCAACTGCACCGTCTTCGCTGTCATAACCGCCGAAGGATTCTTCGTAGATATAAACTCCGTCTTCAACTGTAACATGTACATCGTCAAGACTGGGTTTTGAAGATTTTGTTTCTGTAACAAGTACATTGTCAAATGTTACATATTCGCCGCCCTGACCTGCCGCAAACAATCTCATTGTGAAGCCTTCACCACGGAAAGGCTTGTTGTCTTTATAGCTACCTGTCTGAACAGTTGTTCCTGTAGCTTTTTCAACAACAGTCCATGCGATGTCACCTTTTTCAACAGTTACACTTACTGTGTACCATTTCTTTGCTAAAAGTTTGTTGTTTGCAAGAGTTGAATCAATATCCGGTTGAAGAACAGTCCAGGATGCACCTTCTACTTTTGAAAGCTGGGTTTTGAGTGTGCCGTCTGTTGCGCCGTTGTTACCCATAAAGTAAAGCTCGTAGAAATCTTTACCTTTATAGTTGAAACGGATACCGCCACCGGCGTTTTCTAAACCAAGGGCGTTACTGCTTCTGTGAATATCAAATGTATATGTATAAATATCGTCCTGATTCATTGTAACACCGCTATACTCAATAGACGGAGCAGCAGGACGCATATTACCTGCACTTGTAGGATTCCAACCTGTCTGAGCATTGATTGTGATTGATTTGCCAAAATCAGACGGATTTAAAATAATTGCAGTACCAACCTGATCCTGCGACCAGCCACCAAAAGCATAACCATCAATTGTACGGTTGTACCAGTTGCCTGCAACTGCCACATCTTTGCCTATTGTGTAATCAGCTGTGTTATAAACTTCTTCGTAAGAGTTGAAGTTATCATAAAGAATCGCATTTTCGGGAACTACAAATCCTTCTTCAACAAAAGGTATTGTAGTTTTTTCAACTGTCAGGTTGTCATAATACATAAATGTGTTACCCTGACCGCCGCCGTAAAGTGCAAACATTGTAGGCTGTGCAGCTATAGGATTGGGATCTGTCCAGCTTCCTGTCTGAACAACGTCGTCGTTTCCGTCGCTGTCGATGTCAACACCTTTTTGTGTAACAGTCCATTCAATTTTACCTGCACAAATAGATACAGAAGCTGTAAACCATTTCTGTGCGGCAATGTTGTCGTTAAGATATGTATCAAATGTTTTTGTGATATCTTTGCCGTTTTCGTCTTTTTCGCCTGTGTTATATCTGTTTGTTGTAGCTGTTTTATCAGGATTTGTTGTGATAACAGCATCGTACTGCACGGCACCGTTTTTAACTACAACTGTGCTGTAAAGCTCCGAGCCTTCAACCATGTAGCCGTAAGCATGGTCACCATTGCCGACAAAATCAACAGCATAATAATTGCTGCTTGCGAGTGCTGTGTCGTTTCCACCGTTGTAGCAGAAAAGAATACCGCCGCCTGCCTGAACAGTACTTTTGTAGAAATCAAATGTATATGTGTATTTATCGGTGTTGTTTGCTTTAACAACCTGATTGAATACACGGGGTTTTGAAGCCCAACCGTTGTATGTAGAACGTGCTTCAACAGCAAGAACTTTGTTTTCTTCAGTTGTTGTTGGGTCCTGAATAACACCGGTTCTGGCTGTGCCGTCATAACCATTGCTGTAACCGCTGGTATACCAGTTTGTTGAGTCCTCAGTTTCACCTGTTTCGGAATTTGCAACATGCGTTGTGTATTTTCCGCCAGTTGTTGCAAGTTCTGCCGCACTTGCAGCGTCTGTAACATAAGCCTCAAAATCATCTGTAAAAGCTGTTACATGTGTGTTTTCTGCTGCTTCATCTGCAAAAGCGGTGATGCACATAACCGATGCAGTCATTGCCAATGCAACAAGAAGAGCAAGAAGTCTTTTTGTGTTTTTCATAAAACTACCTCCGTTTTTTATATATTATTATTTGTAAAAATACAAATGATAATCAAAGTGCTTGATATATAAATTATAATTGAAAAATTTTTGCCTGTCAATTTCTTTTTGTTAAAAAGTCGGATTTCGCAACTTTTTATCTTGAATTGAATGAAATAAATAATATATAC
>JAZNOL010000068.1:0-11311 GCA_045580815.1 Clostridia bacterium
GTTAATCAAAACGAAATTTTTTACAGCACTCACTTTTGTGGGTGCTGTTTTTTGTATAACAAAAACCATGCAATAGTTGTGTGGTTCAAAAGTTGTTAACCGATGAGCATATTCAGGGTATTGTCAGAAGAAAATGACGGATGATATAGACTTGTAGGGCACAGCCTTAAGGATGTGCCGCAAATGTATAATAACAGTTTGTCGAAAACCACCAAGCCATACGGGATTGTACAAAACGGGCTGCCTGGGGCACCGACCCCTACATTTACAGATTAAATCAGTGTTTGCTCAAGGGAATGCCTACAAAACAATAACCCTTTTATGGGTAGCAAGCAACAAATGCACGGTCGGCAGAACAATAAAAAGGCGCACTTGTGCGTTGCCGGTAGCGTTAGGGCTATGCCCGAAAATGAAATACCCCCCGTTCAGCGGTTGTTCTTAGGCGAATAATCCTTAAGACAAACTGCCGTTATACGGGGGAGTATTTATTATGCGTTTTATAAAAAATTACTTTGAAATCGCTTTAAAAAGTCGCACCATTGTGGCAATTGCCTGCTCACGGGTATAAAGTCCGTTAGGCAAAAACGTGTTTTCGCCAACGCCGTTCATAACACCGGCATACATACACCAATCTGCACCAATCCGTGCCCACTCGGCAATTTCCGCCTTATCGGCAAAGGTGTTTGCGTTTGCGTTATCGGTGGATATATAAAGTGCGGCAATTTTTTCTAAAATTTTTGCCGCCTCCTGACGTGTGATGCTTCCACTGGGGTCAAACGTGCCGTCATCACGACCGTTTACAATGCCCAGTGCCGCCAGATTGTAAATTCCGTAGGGCAGATATTCCATATCGGAAAATCCGATTGCATCCTCTTTTTTTATTTCGTTTCCGTTTTCGTCGTATTCTTTAGAAAAATTCTGTTTAACCTCACCGTTTCCGAGGATTTTTTCACGCAATCCAAAAAGCACGTCCGCCCCCTCAACCGAACGGGAATCGGTGCCGGAAGCTTCAATTCCTGCAAGAAGGAACGATGCAAGGGTGCAGAAATCTTCTCTTGTGATGGATGCAACATAGTTTTTTGTAAATTCATAGGGCAGAATGTTCAGAGCCGCCGCTTCTTTAATCTCGCCGTCAGCCCAGTTTTTCGGCAAAGTAAGCACATCACCGTCAACATCAGCCGGAGGCTCAAGTGCCGGTTTTGCCGCAGACTTATATTTTAAATATTTTTCGTTAAGCTCGGTATAAAGGGCGTTTCTGGCATTGCCCACATAGGGCATATACCACACATAGTTGCCGTCACCAAAACGTGAGTGCACCACGTTGCCGTAAAGGTAAATTGTGAATTTATCGCCGTTTTTTGCATAAATATTAACGTATCCGTTGCCGGTTGTCAGCACCGGGCAGATGCTTCTGTCCATGGAAAAACCTTTGTGAACATTGAAAATGCTGAGCGTATCCTCAAGAGTCATTTCTGCCGCAGAGCCGTCCTCGTAAACAAAAACGCCTTTTTCAATTTCGTTTTCGTCATAAAGACCGATTGCATCCTCAAATTTAAGCGACGGTGGCAGAAACTGCGGCGATTTTTCGCCGTTCTTCTGTGTTCCGCCGATATTTATGCTGATTTTGTTAGTGTATCTGTCCCACTTAAAGCTGCCGTAAAAAGCAAGCTCATCGCTCATGACAAGCAATTTGCCGTCGCCTGTTTCAAAGGCATTCATTTCTTTGTGTGAATCGTTGTTATATACAGAAATATCGGTTTTATATGCGTCAATATGACCCTCACGGGAAACCTCGGTTATGCTTGTTTCGGGCAAGCGGCCAATGTAACAGCCGTCGTAAAAGGTTTGCGACACGTCAAAACCATAGTTTTTCAAATCATCGGCAAAAAGGTAGGTATATCCGTTTGAAAGAGTGACAGACGGAATTGAGTATCCGTTTATAAGAACCTTGTCGGTTTCAATTGGCACATTGCGGCAAACAGCGTCACCGACAGGTGCGGCAAAACCGCAAAGCGTGCATAAAAAAACAATCAATAATGTAAAAATCAAAGTTTTTTTCATGAAAATGCCTCCTTTATATTAGGCTTGGGATTCGTTGGTACATTTTCTATTCCCTCCGTCAAAATCGTAGGTTTTGACGGCAAGGTTTTTTCCCTCTCAGTCACTTCGTGACAGCTTCTCGCTGCGACTCGGTCACGCACGGCTCTGACAGTCCGGGGAATTGTCAGAGCCGTGCGCAGGCAAGCGGATGCGAAACGGAGAGGTTGTTAACGGAACGGTTACGAACCGTTCCCTACGGGGTTGTACCATATACCCGGTTACTCGCATAAAAAATCAATATCCTAAAATTGCACCCAGCGAATCGTCGTCTTCAATCCATTCATTTGTTTCAATAATCCGGTATGTATCTTTTGTGTCACGGATTATAACCTTTTTTATGCCGGCGTTTATAACAAGGCGTTTGCACATTGAGCAGGAGGTTGCACCCTCCACATATTCGCCCGAAAATGGGTCAACGCCTACAAGATAAATTGCAGAATCAAGCATATCACGGCGTGATGCGCTGATTATTGCGTTTGCCTCTGCGTGAACACTGCGGCACAGCTCATAACGCTCGCCACGAGGGATTCCCAGCTTTTCACGGCGGCAAAAACCCACGTCGCTACAGTTTTTTCTGCCTCTGGGTGCACCGTTGTAGCCGGTGGCAATAATTTCATCATTTTTTACAATAATTGCACCGTATGCCTTACGCAGACAGGTGCTTCGCATAGCAACGGTCTGTGCTATGTCAAGATAATAATTGTGTTTGTCAATTCGGCTCATAAAAAATCTCCGTTCTAAAACTATTTTATAGGTTTTGCAATATATTTGGTATAAATAAATGCCGGATGGTATGACATTTTAGCTTTTCTGAGTCCTTCATTGCCCATATCCTCTTCACGGTTTACATAAGCACAATCAGAAAACTCATTTTTCAAAAACATCTGATTTATTGCGGCATACGCACCGTCAAAAGATGTATCTGCTTTTTCCACCTGAACAAGTGCTGTGCCGTGCAATCTCTCACCCACAGAAACAGCAACAATCTGCCCATCAACTGTAAGGCACGCACCAACAACTCCAAGCTCATTATAGTTATCAAAAAGTGCATTCATTGCTGTTATTTCGTGATCAGGCTCAGGGTTGCGTTCCAGTGTTATTCTGTTTACAAATTCGGCACATTGTTTAATGTTTGCTGTGTCAATTTTATTGTATTTCCAGTTATACGAAGACACAAATTTATTAAGATGATTACGCTTTGAATGATATTTTTTTCCCGACAAAGCAATTAAATCGGCAGTATTATACACATAATCGCCCATGGCACGTTTTTCTTCAAACTCAAACATTCCGGGCACCATAGCTTCAAGCATTGATTTTGTTTTTTCGGTAAGACCTCGGATAAAATAGCTGTCATACCGAGATAAAAAGAAATCGTGCAAAAGCATAAGCGTGTCTTTTACATCGCCATCACCGAGCGGAAATGTATGAAACGGCACAGATATACTTTTGCCCGATATAACGGTTAATGTATTCTTATAATGCAGATATTGGGATTGGAAATAATCTTTCCATAAAAATGTTGTTGTAAAGCTTGATTCGGAATCAGTTTGCCCCAGTATTGAGGCATACTGCCGAAACAAAGCTTTATCATCAACAGTTAATTTTTTAAAATTCAAAACAGTTATTCCTCCTCGTCCTCTTTTGGCGGTGCACTAAGCAGTATAGCAGAATTTTCATTGATTTTATCAATATATTTCTGTCCAAGCTGTGACGAAATTATTCGGCAAGCAACGTCCATAAGAGAAGAACGGGAAACTGTATTGTGCGCATCGGAGCCCAAAACGTGGAACATATCATTTTCGAGCATATCCAGCATAATTCCTCTGCTTTGAGCAGACATAAACGCAGAAGCTGACATCTGGACATAAACATCCATATCAAGCAATCTGCCAATGCTTTCCAGCCGGTCTTCCGAGAGATATCTTTCAAGATGGGCAAGCAGCACTTTGTATCCCTTATGAATTAAAATTTCAATATTTTCAAAATGCGGAGTATGCCATTTTGACATCGGCATTTCCAGAAGAATTGTTTTTGTGCCCTCAATACAAAGTGAATCAAGGTCATCAATAAGCAATAAATCCATATTATTTCGCACTTCAAATCCCAGCTTAATAATCGGTGGGGTAAAGTTTGCAGCCGCTGCTGCGGCTTTAAACTCCTCGTACGCCGCGGCACGTTTTGCTACTGCGGCGTATAAGGGTGAATTTCTGATTGAAAAGTGTGGTGTGGCAACAAGTATGTCTACACCTTGTGTTTTACTTATATTGACCATTTGAACTGATATATCAGCGTTTTGTGCCCCATCGTCAATGGCCGGAAGAAAGTGACTGTGAAAATCGACAATCATTTAACCATTCCTTTAGTTTTTGCGAATTATTTTTTATTTTTTTGTTCCGGAGTAGCCGGTGAATTTGTTTTTTCGGCAGGAGCATTCTTTTTCATGATAGACTCAAGCTTGCTTTGATTTTTTGATTTTTTCTCAGAAACACGCTCTGCCTGTTTTGCTTCTTCAGCACGAAATCTCTGTTCGCGGTTTTCTTCAGCAATTTCTTCAGCAGCATAGCTGTCAATATAACGGTCAACAGGCGAAACTGCCTCTGAATAGCCGTGGTATCTTGCTGCATAGTAATAGCCATAGCCGTTTCCGTATTTATACTTGTAAGCATAGCCCGTACCGATGTTGAACACACGCACGTCATTGAGAATTGCACCAATGATGTTTGCACCGGATTTTTTAAGACCTTCAATTGTGTCAGAAATAATTTTAAGACGTGCAAAGTGCTGTTTAATAACCATAACAAGACCGTCGGCATATTTAACAATAACAGATGTATCGGCAATGATATGAGCCGGCGCCGTATCGATGATGATGTAGTCATAAGCTGTTTTATCAAGCTCACGGAAGAACATTTCAAGACGAAGTGACGACAACAGCTTTGATGTGTGACGTACGGGACGTGAACACGGAATAATATCAAAACCGTAGGGGGTTGTGTAAACGTTGTCTTCTATGGGTGCACCTTTAATAACCGCTTCTGTACCGCCAAGATGTTTTATGTCAACAGAAAGCTGACGTGCAACGTTAGGCTTTTTCATATCCAAATCAATAAGCAGAACTCTGTAACCCATGTCGGCAAGAACAGTTGTTGTATTAATAGCATTTGTGGTTTTACCTTCACCGGCAACCGAGCTGGTGAAAATAAGACGGTAGGGCTTTTTACCAAGTGCATTGTTACGCAGTACCGCACCCATCATGAAGTAAGACTCTGCAAAACCTGAGTTTGCCTGGTTTGTAAACAGGAACGATTTTTCTCTGTCGCCTCTGCTTGATGCGTGAGGAATTTCACCAAATACGTTGATACCGGTTTTGGTTTCAATGTCTTCGGTATTTTTAACTTTCATAGTGATAAAGTTAAACAAAATAACAAAGAATGATGACAGCACAAAACCTGCAACAAACATGATAATAACGGTAGAAACCGTTTTGCTGGGTTCTGGTTTTTCGGGAAGCTGAGCATAGTCAAGCACGTTGACACTACCAATTTCCATAACGTCTGCCATAAGCTGAGGAGCAATCTCCATAGCCGCATTTGCGATATTTTTTGCTGTATAAGCGTCACGGTATTTTGCTTTAACGTATATTACCGAAACATCATCCGGTGCTGTAATTGACAAAGCACCTCGTATAGTTTCTGCACTAAGGCTTATGTCAAGCTTATTTGCAATGTAGGTACCTACACGGTCACTCGTAAGAATTTCCGTATACGTAGGCATAAGAGTACGTGTTGTCTGAATTTGGCTAACGTTGATAACCTGTTCATCGGTCAGAATTGTTGACGATTTTGAGTTAACAACCATGGATGCACTCGCTGTATAAGTAGGAGAATATGTTGCACATCCAAAAAGGTAACCTAAAATTGAAAACACCAGTGTTACCGTAATGATAACACCTTTCCATTTCATAAGCCAGAATACAATATCTGAAAATTCTATAGCAAAAAACAGGTTTTTTGTTTTGCTATTTGCTGTTGCTTTATTTTCGGAGGTTTCGCCGTTAGCCAGCGGCTGAAAAAACTTACTATTATTTTCCATTATTCACTACCTCCTCTTAAATTTTTAAAGTGTAAACAACACTGCAATCTGACGGTGAATTAAAATGCACTTTAATGTCATATGCTCTGTCTATCCACTGTGCTTCAAGTGTAAGTGCACCTTTTTCAAAGTTCGTTGTAAGCTCATCTATAATTTCCTGAGTATTCATTGATTGCTGCATCTCGCTTATGGCAACAACACTGCTTCCTGCCTTGTAAAGCTCAATGGTGCATTCGCCGTAATGTTGTGAAAGAGCACTCATTACCGAAAGATAGTCGCCAAATGTATTGGAAGATCCATAGTTTTTAATCGCATATGACGCAACATAAAGCTCGGTTGGATTTTCTTTATCAGATTTTTTAGTCTGGAATTTGAATTCACAGTTTGATGATTTTATCCAGTTGCCGAGGGTATCGCTGGCTGAACACTGAGGATAATAAACAAGCGCATTGTTTTCTTGTGAAATAAGTGTACGTGATTCAACCTGAAGTACGTCATTTTTTGTAACCGAAAGGTCGGTTATGTACGACGGTAACATAATATCTGTATACTTTCCGCTTGCAATATCTTCTTTAGCCACAGCGTTTGATTCCTCATACAAAACTACGGTATCTATTGAAGAAACCGAAAAATACTTTGATAATGAACATCCCGAAAAGAGCATGGAACACAGCAAAATCGGAATAATAGCTTTTTTATTCATAAACTTACTCCTTTATAAAAGTATTAGCATACAAACATGTAATTTACACATGATTATTTTTATTATATCATATTAAACAGAAAATTTCAAGTGATTTGATTAAATATTTTAGGATAAATGAATTTTTTTGTCGGATATATAAAGAGTGCGGTCGCAAATTTCAAGTGCACACGGTCTGTGAGAAATAATTATACAGGTTTTGCTGTCAAGTGCCTTGAGATTTTTGAGCACCGCCGCCTCTGTTTTTTCATCCAGAGCCGATGTAGCTTCATCAAGCAATAAAACAGGTGATTTACAAAGAAGAGCCCTCGCAATTGCAAGACGTTGAATCTGACCTTCGGAAAGTCCCAGACCGCGCTCGCCTATAACCGTATCAAGCCCGTTTTCAAGACTTTCTATAAAATCCCATATTTCTGCCAGCTTTGCACATTTTATAATTTCTTCATCACCTGCATTGTTATCGGCAAAAATAATGTTATCTCTTATTGTTCCTGACAAAATCATGTTTCCCTGCGGAACATAGGCAAACATCTTTCTCATGGATTTGTCCGCTGTATAGACTTCTCCGTCTGTTGCTCTAAAAACAATTTTGCCTTTCTGTGGGGTTATTACACCCATAAACAGCTTTAAAAGCGTACTTTTTCCAATTCCACTGCTGCCGGCAATAGCAACAAATTCTCCTTTTTTTAGGCTGACGGACGTATTTTCAAAAATGTTTTCCCCATCATAAGAAAAGAAAATGTTTTCTGCATCAAGAGATGCAAGAGATGCATACGTTTTTTCTGTATCAACAACCTCACCGGAAAATTCCTCATCCGGTATGTTTTCAATTTCAATAATCCGCTCTGCCGAAGCTATCATTGCATAATACTGCGGTAACAGCGATGACAGGTTCATAAACGGCGATTGAATCTGATTTATAAGTTGCAGAAATGCCATCATTGTACCGTAAGTTATTGCACCTGTTGAAAGGCGATATGCACCCCACGCAAGTGCCAGGTAATAGCTGGAATAAAAAATTATAAACAACCCGACACTGGCTAATATACTCAGATTATTACGTTTAATTTTCAGTTTGTAGTTGTCTTGCTGAAGTTCACCGGATTTTTTTATCATAAAGTTTTCGCTGCAAAAGGATTTTATCATCAGCAGATTCTGAATACTCTCCTGCATAAAAGACATAATTTTGCCGTCAGATTCCTGACATTTTTTATGATAAACTTTCATTTTTTTGCTGTAAATACGTGCAAGAACAAGAATTGTCGGCCCTACAATCAGCATAAGCACAGCAAAGGACGAATCAATCACACACAGATAGATAAGCCCCGATATAATACGTGTAAGCAACGATAACAAAGACGGAACAATGTTTATCACAGCCTGCACAATTACGTTTACATCATTGTTTATACGATTGAGCAGGTCTCCCGAATGAATTGCGGAAATGTCCTGCCAGTTTTTTTGCATCGCCGAACCGAATATGCGTGTTTTTAAAATCACCGTTAGTTTTCCGTTTGCACGGGCATTAAGTGCACTTGCAACCGAGTGAATCAAAATTTGCATAACAATAACCGCAATAAGCGAAATAATCTGATTTTTAAGGTTACCCGAAGCTTGTCCCGTAGCAACGTCAATAAGATTGCTGGAAACAAAAGCGAACATAACGCCGAAACTTGCCAGTGCAACGCTTAAAACCGAAATAATAACAATCATCGGAATAATCGGTTTTGCAACAGCAATAATCCATTTAAGCGTGCCTTTATTCGGTTTTTTTGTTTTTTCCAATTTTTGGGCGACCTCCTTTCAGAATGATGTGGAAATGTTTTTGTTGGTTTTGTCCCGTCCAAAGCCTCTCCCTATGGGAGAGGTGGCAAAACCGCAGGTTTTGACGGAGAGGGTTTTTCCCTCTCAGTCACTTTGTGACACCTCTCCCATAGGGAGAGCCAATGTTTTGTTCCATCCGACGCCTCCCTTGTGTAAAGGGCGAAGCTTGCATGGTAGTGAATGACAATTCGGGGAATTGTCAGAGCCATGCATGACCGAGCCGCAGCGAGCCGGAGGGATTGTAACCGGAACGGTTTTAAGCCGTTCCCTACGGGGTTGTGCAATCTTTTGCGGAACGGTTACGGACCGTTCCCTACGGGGGTTATGCGTTTTTATCCCGTCATAAGACACCAAACACAGACACTGGGCGGAAAATCCGCCCGATGTCTGCGTAAAATTATTTATTCAAGAGGAAGCTCTCTGCCGCCGTCTCCGATTTCGGACACGTAGAACGATGCGGCGTATCCGATTTTTTCTTCGTACACTTTGCCGACTTTTTCTATAAACTCGTCAACGTATTCTTCTTTAACGATGCTTACTGTTGAGCCGCCGAAGCCTGCACCGGTCATTCTTGAACCGAGTGTGCCCTCAATTTTGCGTGCTTCATCAACAAGGGTGTCAAGCTCAACGCATGAAACCTCGTAAAGGTCACGCAGAGAATCGTGAGAGCCGTTCATAAGCTGACCGAACAGCACAATATCGCTTTTTTCAAGCGCTTCAATTGATTTTAAAGTACGGTCAATTTCGTAAACAACGTGCTGGGCACGGTTTCTTACGGTTTTGTCTTCGATTGTGTCGGCATATTTTTCAAAATCAGCCGGGGAAACGTCTGCAAGGCAAGCTATGCCCGGCAGAGATTTTTTAAGGGCTTCAACTGCTGCACCGCATTCGCCAAGACGTTCGTTATATTTTGATGCGCCCAGTGAATGTTTTTTGTTTGTGTTTGAAATAACGATTTTGCAGCCTTTTATATCAAGGGGAACAAGTTTATATTCAAGAGTTTTGCAGTTGAGAAAAATTGCGTGGTCTTTTTTGCCCATTGCAGAAGCAAACTGGTCCATAATACCGCATTTTACGCCAACGTACTCATGCTCTGCCTGCTGAGAAAGCTTTGCCATTTCAATCATATCAACAGGCTCGGTGATGCCTTTTTCCTCGTTGCTTGCAGTAGCAAACGCCAGTGCTGTTGCAACCTCGATTGCCGCAGAAGACGAAAGTCCGCTGCCGTGGGGTGTTGTATCATCATAGAGCATATCACAGCCTTTTATTGCAAAACCGGCTTTCTGCATAACATATGCAACGCCCACCTGATAGTTGCCCCATTTAAGGTCTCTGTAATTATCAAGATTGTTTATATCCGCCTCAACAACGTCAGGCAAATCTGTTGCCATCATACGGATGATACCATCGTTTCTTTCACGGTAAATAATTGTTGTTTTCATGGTCAGCGCCGCCGGAAAAACATATCCGCCGTTGTAGTCTGTGTGCTCACCAATCATATTAACACGTCCGGGAGATGCAAAAACACGCAGTTTTCCACCTTCACCGAAACGTTTTTCAAATTCTTTTTTAAGCTCTGCAACTGTCATGATTATCTGCCCTCTTTCTGTTTAAATCTTTCGTAAGCCTGACGAAGCTCCTCGGCTTTTTCTTCGGGAGCTGTGGGGTTACAATGTGCCCATGCACCTGTTTCGCTTGATGCGTTGAACTTAATTTTATCGGCTGAACGCATGGGCGGGAAAAATTCTATGTGGAAATGGTAATAATCCGATGTGTCCTCGCTGTTTACGGGACCCTGGTGCATACACATCATATAGGGGAATTTTGTGTCAAACAGCGAATCGAGTGTGCCTGCGGTGTCTTTTAAAATCTGTGCAAGGTCGTCTTTTTCCTTTTCGTCAAACTGAGCGATGTTCTGTTTGTGGTTTTTGCTGATTATGTAAACACCGTAGGGATATTCACAGAAGAACGGAAGAACAACAGTGAAGCTGTCGTTTTCCATGATTATACGGCTGCCGGCTTCTTTTTCGTCACGTACCATGTCGCAGATAAGGCAGCTGCCGTTTTCTTCAAAATGCTCTTTGCAGGACTCAAGCTCAAGCTGCAATTTTTTCGGAATAACCGAATAACCGTAAATCTGGCCGTGGGGATGGGGCATGGTTACGCCTACAACCTCGCCGCGGTTTTCAAAAATAAATACATATTTGATGTTTTCATCGGAAGAAATCACGTTGAAACGTTCAACCCACAAATCAACCAGTTTTCTTATGTGAGGTGTGGGAAGCTCCGGCAAGGTTACGGTGTGGTTGGGCGAATAAAGCACAACCTCGCATTTTCCGTAAGCGGGGCGTGTTTTGAACATACCTACTTCAACATCGTCGGGCACAGGGGGATTTTGCGAAAGTGCCGGAAAATCGTTATCATATTCATAAACGTCATAATTGTCCGGAACTTTGCCCGAACCGGGACAAAAGGGACACCAGTCCTTGGGCATCTGCGGTCTGTTCTGACGGTGAGATGCTATCATAATCCAGTCTTTAATAAGTGGGTGCCATCTGAGTTCTGCCATAATTTATCTGTCCTTTCATA
>JAZNOL010000069.1:0-12408 GCA_045580815.1 Clostridia bacterium
GGCGACGGCAAAAAACACGTTATGAAAATTGAAGGCAGCGAAGACGATATGAGCTTTTTCATCGACGATATATTTGCCGCAGAAAGTGCCTTTAAAAACACTTATCAGCACGTTATCGGCATTACGGCATCCAATTTTGCCGAAAGACAACCGGAGGGCACGGCAGATTATACGTTTACATTCAATTACCGTGACAAAAACACAATGACCGTTGAATTTGTTTCTTATGATGATCGTAACTATGCGGCAGTGAAAGACGGTAACGCAGAATTTATAGTGCTTAAAAAGAACGTTTCTTCAATTATGGAAGCTCTTGATAAACTTGCGGATTCTCCCAAAGACCCGGAAGTAAATAAAAAGTTTTAATTATCCAACAGCGGTGTGCTTACAAAGCACACCGCTATTTTTTGTGTAAACCAAAGACTTCTTCCTCGTGGGAAAGCCTAAAGAGAGCACTAACCCTTGCCGCCCTTGACAATGGCAGGCAAGGGGTTGTACAAACTTATAACAGTGTAAACGATTACGAACCGTTTCCTACAGATTATACTGATTTTTGTTCATTATTTTTACAAACTGTGTAAATGTTACACAATATGCATAATTTTTGATAAAAAATGTCACCTAAAAATATCAATTTTAGTTAATTATTACAAAAACTTTTATAAAAGTTTGTGGTATTTACATAAATACATTTAAGGATTTTTGTGGTACAATAGTAATATAATCTAAAAAAGTCAGAGGAGTGACAAAATTGAAAAATTATACTGCACAGCACATAAGAAACATTGCACTGATAGCTCACAGCAAGGCAGGTAAAACCTCTCTTGCTGAAACCATGCTGTTTTTAAGCGGCGCAATTAACCGTATCGGTAAAACCGCCGAGGGAAACACAGTATGTGACTATGACAGTGAAGAAATAAAACGCACATGCTCGCTTCGCACATCTCTTGCAGCTGTAGAGTGGAAAGACACAAAGCTTAATATTGTGGATACTCCCGGATATTTCGACTTTGTCTCCGATATGTACGCCTCCATGACGGCGTGCGACCTGGGACTTATCTGCGTAAGCGGAAAATCCGGCATTAAAGTAGGCGGCGAGATTGCATTTAAAGAAGCCAAAAAACTCGGCTTGCCGATTATGTTCTACATAAACAAAATGGACCACGCAAACGTTGATTTTGATAAATATTACGGTGAACTTAAAGAAAAATTCGGTTCAAAAGCAGTTGCAATGTTCGTTCCTGTGTTTGAAGATAAAGTTTTTAAAGGATATATAGACGTAGTAGAAAAGAAAGCGTATATGCTCGATGGCGGCAAGCTTAAAGAAGCTCCCATTCCGGCTGATTATGCTGATGTTGCCGAAGAAGAGTTTATGGCTGTTTGCGAGGCTGTTGCTGAAACAGACGAGGCTCTTATGGATAAATTCCTTTCAGAAGAACCGTTTACCGACGAAGAGCTGCTTGCCGGCATTAAAGCCGCAATCATCAGCAGAGATATTTATCCCGTTCTTTGCGGAAGTGCAATTGAAAACTGGTGTGTAGACGCACTTATGGACGCACTTGTTAAATATGCTCCGTCTCCTGCGGAAATGCCTGCTAAAAAGACAGCTTCAGGCGACGAAATTGTTTTTGGCGACGATGCTCCTGTTTGTGCACAGGTGTTTAAAACAATTAACGACCAGTACGTTGGCAAGGTATCACTTTTCCGTGTTTACGGCGGTAAAATTACCAAAAATATGACGGTTTACAACACCGACAAAATGGCTAACGAAAAAATCGGTACAATCCACACCATGTGCGGTAAAGAAAAAATTGATATAGACACAGCGGTTTGCGGTGACATATGTGCATCCTCAAAACTCAGCATCACCGGAACAAACGACACGTTCTCATCGGCTGACAAAAAATACAAAATTGCCGATATCGAGTTCCCGAAACCTGTTTATACAATGGCGTTTGCTCCCGTTAAACGTGGGGAAGACGAAAAAATGGCACAGGGTCTGTTTAAGCTTTGTGAAGAAGATAAAACTCTTGAATATAAAACCAATTCTGAAATCGGTCAGCTTCTTGTTTCCGGTCTTGGCGACCAGCATCTTGACCTTGTTGTAAGCCGCCTCAAACAGCTTGGCACAGACGTTACAATCTGCGAACCCCGTGTTACATACCGTGAAACTATCACAAGAAAAATTCAGGCTGAAGGCAAACATAAGAAACAATCCGGTGGTCACGGTCAGTACGGTCATGTTAAAATTGAATTTGAACCTTGCGAAGGTGAAGAACTGATATTTGAAGAAAAGATTTTCGGTGGAAGTGTGCCGAAAAACTACCACCCAGCTGTTGAAAAAGGTCTTAACGAAATGATGCATTCCGGTATTCAGGCAGGATATCGTGTTGTAGGTGTTAAAGCAACACTTTACGATGGCTCGTATCATGATGTTGACTCTTCCGAAATGGCGTTCAAAATGGCGGCACATCTGGCGTTTAAAGAGCTTACAAAAGCAGGTCCTGTTCTTCTTGAACCTATCGGAAAGCTGGAAGTTTCTGTTCCCGAAAAATACACCGGCGATGTTATGGGCGATATAAACAAACGCCGTGGCAGAGTGCTTGGTATTGAGCCTGAGCACATTTCGGCAGAAGTTCCAATGAGTGAAATGAACAAATATGCAATTGATCTGCGTTCAATGACTCAAGGTAGCGGTAGCTTTGATTTTGAGTTTGTTCGCTACGAACAGGCGCCGCCTCAGGTAAGCCAGAAAGTTATAAGCGAATATACCGAAAAAGAATAAAAAAACAACAACCTCACCCTTGCGTGTAAGGGTGAGGTTGTTTTACAAGTTGATACAAAAAACAGCTGTGATGGTATTTCCGTCACAGCTGTTTCAAAATATATAATTTAAATTTTTGGATTAAAATCAAATTCGCAGGCTTTTAAAAATTCTTTTGCAATAAGCATTGCACCTGTAGAATTAGGATGAACACGGTCGGGTGCAACAAATGTTGCGTGATGAACAGCGCAATATTCTGCGAACATTTTCTGTAGGTCAACTAAAATACAATCGTATTTTTCAGCAATACTTTCGCACACAGTAATATATTCGCTCATGCGTTTGCGTATGGGATCTTCCGCATTCGGCTCAATAAAGTACGGAGTCATAAGAAATGTTCTGTTAACTACATTGCGCAGTGAAAACAGCATTTTTTCCAAATTGTTGCGGTACTCATCCAAAGAAACCTGTTTTTCGGGAGCATCAGGTCTGGAAAATTGACGCCAAACGTCGTTTATTCCGATACAAATTACTGCCCAGTCAGGATTTAGAGCGAGCACATCATTATCAAACCGTGCAAGTAAATCGCGGCTTGTGTTGCCGCTTATGCCGGCATTTGTGACTCTTATATTAAGTTGAGGATGCCATGCATCAAGCATGTTTTTTACAATGTGTACATAACCGTTGCCAAGACCTGTATCTCCCTCACCCAAAGGATATGCGCGTCCTGCATCAGTAACGCTGTCGCCTGCAAAAACTATTCTGTCGCCATTGTTAAAAAGCATAAAAACCCACCTTTTTAATTTTGTTTTCGAACTATTTTGTATTCGTCATAAAGGTTGAAATACGGACACGAAGAATGCTTGCTTGAATAAAACCGTGCATAATCGTCCTCGTCCATATTTACCAAACACACATATGTGTCTGTTTCTTCGTCGTAGCTGTAATTGGCGCATATGTCACACTGACACTGGTTTTTTTCATACATTTTCATCACCGGATATATAAAAAAGTATATCTCAATACCATTATAACACACTTTTATACAAAATTCAAGTCTTTTTACTGAATTTTTGTTTTTTTGGGAAAATAAGCTGAAAATGTGTCAGTAATCTGTCAGCTTTAGATTTTTTCTTCCTAATTATATATTTATATAAAAAAACAATTAAAACAGCATAAAAATGCCATTTTTTATTGAACATAGTTATTTTGCACAATAAACAATCATTATTTTTGTGCAATAAATATACGCAAAAAACTTGCAAATCAAAAAAAAATATGATATAATGTTATTGGCTATAAAATTTGATGGAGGAGTGTATGCGGACTTTCTTCTCAAATTCCACGGTTTATTTTCTGTAAACCGCTTGGTACATCGGCGGATGCAAAAAGTTGCTGTGAAATAGCCGCTATTGCATGTAATGCTTTTCTTGCGGTGAAATGTATTACGTGGAATATAATATATATTATATTTAAACCAAAAAACAAAAAAGGAGGACACAAACATGAAATTAACAAAGAAAATTGTTTCTCTCGCATCAGCTCTTGCTCTTTCTTGCACATTTGCGGTAAGTGCAGCAGAAGTAGCAATCACTGGCGACATTGTTGAGGTTGACGGAGCGTATAGCGTTAACCTTACAACAACAGCAGCAGAAACAGATCAGTACACAGTACTCGTGTACAAAGTAAGTGAAGAGGGTATTATGGACGAAATTGCTTCAGCAACACTTCCCGCTCCCAGCAGCTCAAACATCACTTACATCAACCAGGACACATTCGCAACACTCAAAGCTGGCGATGCTTACACAATCGCATTCGCACTCGGCGCAAATGTTGAAGGCGACGGTACTTACAAAGTAATGGTTGGCGGTACAGGCGTTGCTACAGCAGCTGTAGGTTACTTTGAAATTGGCGAAGATGCTCCGGCTATTATCTACGGCGACGTTACAGGTGACGGCGAAATCACAACAGACGATGCTCTCGAAATTCTTAAAGTTGCTCTTGGTAGCGCAATGGGATTTGAACTTGCTGCTGGTGACGTAGATGCTAATGGTGAAATCACAACAGATGACGCTCTTAACACTCTTAAAGTAGCTCTTGGTGACAGTACAATTGTATTAGGACCCAAAGCTGAATAATTAATGGAGGAATAAAACAATGAAAAAAGTATTAAGCTTAATTCTTGCAGTTGCAATGCTTGCTTCTTTTGCAATGGTTGCTTCAGCTGCAGATGTAATGGAATTTGAATTCTACACAATGGATGCAGATTTCAATGATGCAACAGAATTTAATGCTGGCGATGTGTTCTACATTGGTATAACAGCTTCTCCTGCAACAGACAAATTTGGTGTTGAAATGGATTTCGACACAACATATTTTGAAATTGCACAGTACAACGGTGGCGACGATGCTGACTTTGCTCCCTATACAGGTACATTAGTTCTCAATCCTGAAGGCAGAGCAAACAGACTTGCATTTGGTGGCGTACAGGCTGGTACAAGACTTAAAACTCTTGATGGCTTCATCGGTATCCAGATTAAAGCTGACGTTCCCACAGGTGAATACACATTCGGTACTAACTTTGCTGAACAGACAAAAAATATGCCTACTGGTATGACAGCTACTGTAAACGAAGTAACTGTTAAAATTAACGGTACAGCAGTTGAACCCACAGAATACGCTGTAACATATGCTACAGAAGATAAATTCATCTGGGAAGCAAATGCTGCAACAGAAACAACAGAAGGTAAAGTTGCATTCACAGTTAAACCTGCATTCGGTTATGTAATCACAGCTGTAACAGGCGTTGATACTGTTCTTCCTGAAGGTGGCGAAATGACAGCTACACTTACAGAAGATACAGAAATCGTTGTAACAGTTGCTGAAAAAGACGAAAAAGCTATTACATATGATAAATATTATGTAGATGGTAACACAGTATACGTATTCGGTAAAGTTCCGGCAGCTACAGCAGCTTACGGTATCAATATCGCTGACGTAGACTACGCAGGTGCAAACGCAGTTGACGGTGCATTCGGTATCGCTCTTACAGGTCTCGAAGCAGGTAGCTACAATGCATATGCATACGGCGACGAAGCTGGTAACACTGTTGCAATTGCAATTAACTAATTCAGGAGGTAAGCAATAATGAAAAAATATACAAAACCCACAGTTGAAGTTAAAACTTTCGCAGCTGTAAACAAAATTGCTAACGTTTCTGATTGGCTTTCAAGTGATGATGGCAAATATGTTGCTGCAGCTGGTGTATCAACAAACGCTATCGCAAGCTACACAATAGCTTCCTAATCTTAAACGATTAATTTCAACTTAATAAAAAAAGGTCGCGGGCATTTCGCCCGCGGTCTTTTTTGCTTTATTCGGTTTATTGATAACATTCGTGATTGTGTACCAACCAACGCCTCCCTTGTGTAAAGGGAGGTGGCAAAACCGTAGGTTTTGACGGAGGGATTGTACACCAGCATAAGGGATTGTAAACCGGCGTGCCGGGTCGTCACGCCCTACGAAAGTGCAAATAATTTATAAACAGAACGGTTCGCAACCGTTCCGTTTAATGAAAACGCTACAAATTCTTACCTTTTCCTAACGTGAAAACTAAAACGCTACACAAACCTACGGCGTAAACAATTTTATCATCCGGCTGCTATCCTGCAACTTTTGAAACGCATACTGTTTTTTCAGCCTCGGCACATTTTACGTCAGCCCTTTTTTCATCATCACGTCCATACAGATTATATTTATAATAGTTCCCGGTTTCAATGCACTCGTTTAAAATGTTCTCAATAACGCTTTCCGGGCGATTAAGCTGGTTTGCAATAACCTTCACCGACGACCCCTCAAAAAAATAGCGGCACACAAGCATATGGGTTGTTAGTGTAACCGGGTTAGGATTATAACTGCTTACATCAACAGTCCGGGAATATATTTTGCGTTTGTTTATGTTAAGAGTTTTTAAAATCCGGTTTATTGTTGAAGCAGAAATGCGAAGATGCCTGGACATTTCGCTTACCGTCATAACCGCACAGTTGTCTTTGATAAATTCAGTTTGAAATTTTCTTTTGTTTTTGTCCAATTACTTGCGCACTCCATTCAAAAAATAATAACGAACATATGTTCGATAAATATATACTACCATAAAGCAAAGTTTTTGTCAATACTTTTTGTTAAATTTTCCATCGACAGATGTTTACAAATTTTTAAAAATGTGATATACTTAATATATATTGATAGCGGAGGTGAGAATGTGATTACCGATTCACCCATAGAGGTTTTGTCCGGCGTGGGTCAGCAGCGGAGTGCTCTGTTGGGCAAGCTGGGCATAAAAACTATTGGCGACCTTGTTTATTTTTTTCCAAGATATATTGAAGACCGTGGCAAAACCGTGAAAATACGCGATATGCGTGCCGGCGATGCGGTGTGCGTGCAGGCTCAGGTTTATGTGCCCGTGCAGGAGCATTTTGTGCGTAATAATATGCGTATTTATACCATGCTTATAAGTGACGAAACAGGCGTGGCTTCTGTTATGTGGTTTAACAACAAATATGTCAAAAACGTGTTTCGCAAAGGGGACATTTACAGGTTTTACGGCAAAGTTACCGTTAAAAACGGCAGACGTGAAATTGTTTCGCCTGTTTATGAAAACGTAAACTCTTCTTTGCACACGGGGCGTGTTGTGCCGGTTTATCCTCTTACGGAAAACCTGCACCAGAAAACCATCCGCAATGTTATGATGGAAGCGGTCAGCAAAGTTTCGGGCAATCTCAACGAGTATCTTCCGCAAAATATACGGCACAAATTTAATCTTTGCGAGATAAATTACGCAATAGCAAACATTCATTTTCCGCAAACTGAAGAAGATTATGAAATTGCACGCAAACGGTTTGTTTTTGAAGAACTGCTTTTGTTTCAGCTGGGAATACTCAAAATGCGGACTCAAAGCACAACCGGAGGCATAAAGCTTGACACATCGGATTGCGGCGGATTTACAGGTCTGCTGCCTTTTAGTCTCACCAATGCACAAAAACGTGTTGTTTCGGAAATTTATGCGGATTTATCATCGGGAAAAGCCATGAACAGGCTTGTTCAGGGAGATGTTGGCTCCGGAAAAACCGTGGTGGCGTTTGCCTCAATTTATGCCGCAATGAAAAACGGGTTTCAAAGTGCCCTCATGGCACCTACCGAGGTGCTTGCATCTCAGCATTACAAATCTGCCTGCACATTTTTCGGTGAAGAAAACGTTGTGCTTTTAACAGGCAGTGTAACCGGCAAAAAACGAGCCGCTGTGCTTGAAAAAATAAAATCCGGTCAGGCATCTGTTGTTATAGGAACTCATGCTGTTATTGAAGATAACGTGGAATTTAAAAATCTTGCTCTTGCAATAACCGATGAACAACACCGTTTTGGCGTTCGCCAGCGTGCACTACTGAGTAAAAAAGGGGAAACTCCTCATGTGCTTATAATGTCCGCAACGCCTATTCCACGCACACTTGCGCTTATTTTATACGGCGATCTGGATATTTCGGTTGTAGACGAGCTTCCGCCCGGACGGCAGAATGTTGATACCTTTGTGGTTGACCTTTCCATGCGTCAACGGATAGATAAATTTATAGAAAAAAATGTCATGGCAGGACGGCAGGTTTATGTGGTATGCCCGCTTGTTGAAGATTCGCAGACACTTGACCTTAAAGCGGCAACAGCGGTAAAACAGCGGCTTGAAGAGATTTTTCCGCAGTTTTCTGTTGCACTTTTACACGGTAAAATGAAACCGAAAGAAAAAAATGAAATTATGGAAAAATTTGCATCGGGGCAAACAAATATTCTTGTTTCCACAACGGTAATTGAGGTTGGTGTAAACGTGCCAAATGCAACGGTTATGATAATCGAAAATGCCGAGCGGTTCGGGCTTTCACAGCTTCACCAGATACGCGGACGTGTGGGCAGAGGCGATGAAAAATCCTATTGCATACTGTTTTACGGCGGCGAGGATAAAAATATTCCCGAAAGACTTGGTGTAATCAAGCAGACAAACGACGGATTTGTGATTTCTCAAAAAGACATGGAGCTTCGCGGCCCCGGCGATATTTTGGGGCTTCGTCAGCACGGTCTGCCGGATATGAAGCTTGCGGATTTGTTTTCGGATATGAAAACCTTCCGTCTTGCACAGGATGCGGCACTGGAAATCATGCGCAGTGACCCCGGGCTTGAAAAGGGTGAGCATCTGTTTTTAAAAGAAAAACTCAACCGAATGTTCAGCGATGTTTTAAACGGCAATATTGTTGGATAAATTGCCGAAATTTGCATAAAAATTGCGGCGGCACTTGACAACGCCGCCGTAATATAGTATAATAAAATAGTTATATTTTAATCAGAATGAAGGTGCAAAAACAGATGACTGCTTTTTTGTGGATACTTGCATTTATAGGTGTCGGACTGATTTACGGTGCAAAACCGATTTATAAATTTTTGAAAAAATCCGAACCCACCGAAACTGTTTCTAATATTATTAAAGGCATTGGCACAGTTCTGGCAATCGGCGGTGTGGCACTTCTTTATACACTCGGATTGCTTCTTTAATTACTTCGTTTTAACTAACCGAAAGGAATGAAAATAATGGAAAACAAAGGACTCGACAAGGTTTATAACCCTGCCGAATTTGAAGACAAGCTTTATGAAAAATGGGAAACCAGCGGTTATTTTAAATCAAAACCCAATAAAAACAAAAAATCGTTTACAATAGTTATTCCGCCTCCCAACGTTACAGGTCAGCTTCACATGGGTCACGCCCTTGATGAAACCTTGCAGGATATTTTAATCCGCTATAAACGTATGGCAGGCTATGAGGCTTTGTGGGTGCCCGGCACAGACCATGCGGGTATTGCCACACAGATTAAGGTTGAAGAAAACTTACGCAAAGAAGAAGGTCTTTCACGTTATGACCTTGGCAGAGAAGAGTTTTTAAACCGTGTATGGGATTGGAAACACAAATTCGGCAACCGTATTATCCAGCAGCTTAAAAAGCTGGGTTGCAGCTGTGACTGGTCAAGAGAAAGATTTACAATGGATGAGGGCTGTTCAAAAGCTGTTCGTGAAGTGTTTGTAAATCTTTATAACGAAGGTCTTATTTACAAAGGTCACAGAATTATAAACTGGTGCCCCAAATGTGCAACAGCACTTTCTGATGCAGAGGTTTCTTACGAAGAACAGCAGGGCAATTTCTGGCATATCAAATATAACTACGAAGAAGGCGACGGCTATGTTGTTATTGCAACAACACGTCCCGAAACCCTTTTCGGAGATACTGCGCTGGCTGTTCATCCTGAAGATGAAAGATATAAGGATTTAGTTGGCAAAAACGTAATTCTGCCCCTTGTCGGCAAAGCAATTCCTGTTGTTGCGGACGAATATGTTGAACGTGATTTCGGTACAGGCGTTGTTAAAATCACACCTGCACACGACCCCAACGACTTTGAAGTTGGTAAACGTCATAATCTTGAGCAGATTAAAGTGCTCAACGACGATGCCACAATGAACAAATTTGCCGGCAAATACGAGGGTATGGACCGTTACGCCGCAAGAAAAGAAATTATCAAAGATTTGGAAGAACAGGGACTTTTGGTTAAAACAGAAGAACACGTTCACAACGTTGGCACCTGCTACCGTTGCTCAACAACTGTTGAACCGATTATTTCCGACCAGTGGTTTGTAAAAATGCAGCCTCTGGCAGAAAAAGCAATCGAGGTTGTAAACGACCGCCGTGTTCAGTTTGTTCCCGACAGATTCAGCAAAACCTACACCAACTGGATGGAAAACGTTATGGACTGGTGTATTTCACGTCAGCTCTGGTGGGGACACCGTATTCCTGCATTCTACTGTCAGGATTGCGGCAAAATGTTTGTACTTAAAGAAGATATCACAGTTTGTCCCGATTGCGGCGGCAAAATCAAACAGGAGGACGATGTTCTTGATACATGGTTCTCATCGGCACTCTGGCCGTTCTCAACACTGGGCTGGCCGGATAAAACAGAAGACATGGAATATTACTATCCCACAAGCGTGCTTGTAACAGGCTATGATATTATCTTCTTCTGGGTTGCAAGAATGATTTTCTCCGGCATGAAACACATGGACAAAGAACCGTTCAAATATGTGTTTATTCACGGTCTTGTGCGTGACAGTCAGGGCAGAAAAATGTCAAAATCTCTCGGCAACGGTATTGACCCCATTGAGGTTATTAATACTTACGGTGCCGATGCACTGAGATTTACCCTTGCAACAGGCAACTCACCCGGAAATGATATGCGTTATTATGACGAAAGAGTTACCGCAAGCCGTAACTTTGCAAACAAACTGTGGAATGCCGCACGTTTCGTGCTTATGAATATTGAGCATACAGACACTGCACTTCCGTCAGATGACAAGCTGCTTCCGGCTGATAAATGGATACTCAGCAAGTTGGATACACTTGTTGGCGAAGTTACAGAAAACATTGAAAAATTCGAGCTTGGTATTGCTGTTCAGAAGCTTTACGACTTTATCTGGGACGAATACTGCGACTGGTATATCGAGCTTTGCAAACCTGCTCTTGCAGGCGAAAATAAAGAAAACTGCGGCAGAGTTCTTTCTTATGTTCTGTCAAGATGTCTTGAACTTCTGCATCCGTTTATGCCGTTTATTACAGAAGAAATCTGGCAGCAGCTGCCTCATGAGGGCGAAACAATCATGCTGGCAGACTGGCCTGAAAAACGCGGTGTGGATTATGCAGCTGACGAGCATTCAATCGAGCTTGTGAAAGATGCTATAAAAGCGGCACGTAACATCAGAAACGAGAAAAACGTTCCTCCGTCAAAGAAAGCAAAAATCTTTATTATAACAGACAATAAAGAAATTTTTGAGTCGGGCAGAATGTATTTTGAACGTCTTGCAAGTGCAAATGAAACAGAAATCGTAGCGGATAAATCAAATGTGCCCGAAAATGCGGTTACAGCAGTAACAGCCGGTGCAGAAATTGCAATTCCCTTTGACGATTTGGTGGATAAAGCTGAAGAAAAGGCGCGTCTTGAAAAAGAAAAAGCACGCCTTGAGGGCGAAATCAAACGTGTGGAAGGCAAACTTTCAAACGCAGGCTTTGTGGCAAAAGCACCTGCAAACGTTGTTGAAGAAGAACGTAAAAAAGGCGAAGTTTATAAAGAAATGCTTGAAAAAGTTATAAAATCACTTGAAACACTTTAATAATTAAATTTTATGCAAAAAAGCCGCAAAAGTGCGGCTTTTTTCTGTTATAAATAGCAGCAATAAATAGTTAAAGCTACTGTTTTTTGACAAGTTAATTTACAGCAAATAAACAGCACAATGACAACAACATTTTTTGTGCAATATAAACAAAAATATTGCAGCTTTTTTGTGAGGGTGCTCTGTAACAAATTTGTAATATTAAATTGACAGAGAAACCAAAATGTGATAAAATATATATTGTGGAAGTGACGAACCCACGATTGCAAAAAAAGTATTCCGCATAGTACAGTTTTTGCAAAAATAAAATTTTTAAGGGAGGAATTTATCCAATGAAACTCAAAAAAATCCTGGCATCTGTTCTTGCACTTGCTATGTTACTGTCAATGACATGCTTT
>JAZNOL010000070.1:0-14066 GCA_045580815.1 Clostridia bacterium
TAATGCTTGACAGATACCATTTTGCACCTGTTTCGTTATCCCATGTGATAAGTGTGGGACAGCCTCTGTTTGAAACGGCTTTGTTTGCTTCGCTCATTGCTGTGCAATTGTCAGCAGTACATTTTGTAAAATCGTATTTAAAGTTGGGCTCAAGCATTTCAGCAGTAACAACTGAATTGATAGTTACATCGTCAATTGCCACACCTACTTCGTGACCCTTACAGCCAAAATAGAGTCCTGCGCCTTTACGTGAAAGTGAAGTGTCTGCAAGCGAACCTGTCCATGTGTACATATTGCTGTTGCCAAGATTTTTTGCTGTTACTGAATATTCTACACCCGATGAGGTGTTTTTGATGTTAACAGTAAACCAGTTGTTCATATAAAAATCTCCGCTTTTGTCTGATTTATAATGAACAGCTGACTGTGACCACATTCTGTACGGACCGTCACCATAGCTTGCTTTGCTTGCAAACCAGCCGTTTTCGTCATTTTCCCATCTGATGTAGGTGGTTTCACCGTTTACAACCTTGCGGAAATAAAAACGGGTTGCATAGTCGCCTGTTGTCGCATTAACAACCGCACCGCTGTCATCTTTGATGGGTGTACCGTTTTCGTCACTTGTGGGGAGCAGGTATCTGGTGATTGCAATTTCGCCACCGGTTTTACCGATTTCAAAATATGATGTGCCGTCTTCCGAAACATTAAAGCGTGAATAAACCGTTGAGGTTGAACTCCAGTTGCCGCCATCGGTGGAAACTGAGCTTTCATCGTAATATCCGCCAAAGTATGCCATTTTATAGCTTATTTCATTTTTAGCCGGCAGGTATGTAATTGCATTGCCTGTGGGATAAACTTTTGCATCAGGCTGGTTCCAACGGTATGATACACCTAAGAAACCGTCATAAATGCTGTACCATATCGGAATGCCGCTGCCATAAGCTCTGCCGACTGTCCATTTGTCAGAAAGTGCTGATGCACTCTGGATGCTTTTTGCGCCGTCTGTTGAGAAATCATCGCTGAAAGCAACAGTAGCCGGAACTTCTCTTTTTTCAGTTATGCTGAAATCATCAATTGCAGCACCTGCTTCATGACCCTTACAGCCAAAATAGATTCCTGCACCCTTGCGTGAAAGCGAAGTGTCTGCAACAGAACCTGACCATGTGTACATATTGTCATTGCCAAGATTTTTTGCTGTTACCGAATATTCTACACCTGTTGCAGTATTCTTGATGTTTACAGTAAACCATTTGTTATAAGATAAAATCGGGTCATCTGCACTTTTGTAGAAAACTGCCGACTGTGCCCATGATTTGAAAGGACCGTCGCCGTAATTTGCTTTATCGGCAAACCAGCCGTTTTCGTCATTTTCCCATCTGATGTATGTGGTTTCGCCGTTTACAACCTTACGGAAATAAAAACGGTTTGTATAATCTCTTGTTGTTCCGTTTACAACTGCACCGGTTTCATCTTTAACGGGAGTTCCGTTTTCGTCACTTGTAGGAAGCAGGTATCTGGTTACTGCTGTCTCGTATCCTGTTTTACCAATTTCAAACCAGGACGCACCATCTTCCGAAACATTAAAACGTGAGTAAACTGTTGATGAAAAACCCCAGTTGCTGTTGTTGTATGCCACACCTGTTTCGCCCGCATAGCCGCCGAAGTATGCCATTTTATAGCTTATTTCGTTTTCAGCACCGAGTGATGCGATTGCATCGCCTGTGGGATAAACCTTTGCGTCAGGCTGGTTCCAGCGATATGACATACCAAGAAAACCGTCATAAATGCTGTAAAAAACATTAATGCCGCTGCCATAAGCCTGACCGATTGCCCATTTGTCCGATAATGCACCGCTCTGGATGCTTTTTGCACCGTTTTTTGCAAAATCATCATTGAAAACAACAGTAGTTACCAGGTCGTCTTCGGCGCCCACACTTATTACCGTAAGCGAAAGCACCATTGCAATGCACAAAAGCATTGATAAAAGTTTTTTGCTCATTTGATTACCTCATTTCTTTTAAAATATTCGTGTTTTCTTTTCCTCCGCAAACCAAATCCGTGCGATGCGGCACATCGGCTTTGGTTTTATATATAAAGTCTTTTGCGGTTAAGATTTTATATATAAGAAGTTACACACATTAATTATATCACCGATAATACAGATTGTCAATATTTTTCAATCACATGCTTGATGTCATACCAAAAAAACTTGATTTTATACCAAAAAAGGCTGTGGCGAAAACTGCCACAGCCTTAATATTCTTAAAAACTATTCAGATTAACCGCAGATGATTTTGTGGTAAACCTTTTTACCTTTTTTCACAACAAATTCAGGTGCTTTGTCTGCCGGCACGGTATACCCGATGTCATCAACTTTTTCGCCGTCAATGGCAATTCCACCCTGAGTAACAAGACGGCGTGCCTCTGATTTTGACGGGCAAAGTTTTGAGTTTACAAGCAGGTCAAGAATATTCATGCCAACTGCGTTTTCAAGAGTTGTTGATGGCATATTTGCATCATCGCTCCCTGCCGCAAAAAGTGACATTGCTGTCTGCTGTGCTTTTTCGGCTTCTTCCTCACCGTGAACCATTTTTGTAACCTCGTAAGCAAGGCGTTTTTTAGCTTCATTAAGCTGTGCACCTTCCCATTTTTCCATTTCACGGATTTCGTCCATCGGCACAAATGTAACAAGTTTTAAGAAACGGCAAACGTCAGCATCACCAACGTTACGCCAGTACTGATAAAATTCGTAAGGCGAAACCTTGTTGGGGTCAAGCCAGAGTGCACCTTTTGCGGTTTTACCCATTTTTTTGCCCTCGCTGTTTGTAAGCAGGGTAAATGTCATACCGTAAACCTGTGCATTTTCTTTGCGGCGAACAAGGTCAATACCACCAAGAATATTGCTCCACTGGTCATCACCGCCAAGCTCAATTTTACAACCGTAGTTTTTATAAAGCTGCAAAAAGTCATAGCTCTGCATAAGCATATAGTTGAACTCGATAAAGGACAAGCCTTTTTCAAGACGGCTTTTAAAACATTCCGCAGTAAGTATTTTGTTTACCGAGAAGCATGCACCGATGTCACGCAGAAATTCAATGTAGTTAAGGTTGCGGAGCCAGTCTGCGTTGTTTACCATGATTGCTTTGCCGTCAGAAAAATCAATTACGGAAGAAAGCTGTTTTTTAAAGCATTCGCAGTTGTGCTCAATTGTTTCAACAGTCATCATCTGACGCATATCTGTTCTGCCGGAGGGGTCACCCACCATGCCTGTGCCGCCGCCAACAAGCGCAATAGGTCTGTGACCTGCAAGCTGCATATGGCGCATAACAACCATTTGCAGAAAATGACCAATATGGAGACTGTCTGCCGTAGGGTCAAAGCCTATATAAAATGTAACTTTTTCTTTACCGAGAAGCTCGCGGATTTCTTCCTCGTGAGTTGTCTGCGCAATAAGTCCGCGTTCACGCAGAGTATCAAATACGTTTTGCATTAAAATGCACCCTTTCATTTGTATATAATATGAAGTTTCATTCTTCAAAGATTGCTTTTTCAATTATTCCGCCGCCAAGCAGAATGTTTCCGTCGTAAAACACCACCGACTGCCCCGGCGTTATTGCCCTTTGCGGAACATCAAACACCAGTTTTGCACATCCGTTATCTTCGGGATAAATCGTGCAATCCGCCGGTTTTGCCGCATACCGGATTTTAGCCTGTGCACGGATGGGCATTTCCGGCTTTTCAATCGTGTGGAAATTCACATCGCTTGCAATAAGTGTGTCGGAAAATATATATTTTTCACCGTCAAGCACAACTGTGTTTGTTTTGCCGTCAATTTCAACCACATAAATTTTGCCTGTGGATGCCACTCCCAGCCCTTTGCGTTGACCGATTGTGTATTTCACGCATCCGCTGTGATGACCCAAAATGTCACCGTTTTTATTGACAATATTGCCTTTTTTCAAAATATGCGGTGCTTCTTCGGCAAAAAATTCTTCAAGACTTTTGCCTTCAAGAAAACAAATATCCTGGCTGTCGGCAGATGAGGCACAATCAAAACCGTTTTCTGCGGCGATTTTACGCACCTCTTCTTTTTTATATCCGCCCAAAGGCATGATTATTTTTGAAATCTGCTCCTGAGTGAGTGTGTGAAACATGTATGTCTGGTCTTTTTTGTCATCGGCACTTCTTTCAAAATGGTACCGCCCCGTTGTTTCATCAAAAATCACACTTGCATAATGCCCGGTTGCTATATAATCGGCTTTGCCCTTTATATATTCAAGCATCGCACCGAATTTTATATACTTGTTGCATAAAATACAAGGGTTCGGCGTGCGTGCAAGCTCATATTCCTTTATAAACCCGTCAATAACCTTTTCTTTAAAAATGCTTTTAAGGTCAACGGTTTCATGCTTTATACCCAGCTTTTCGCACACGTTTTTTGCACTTTCAATGCCTGACTTTGCCACATTTTGCCACACATCAAACGTAAAACCGGTTACATCATAGCCTTTTTGTTTTAAAAGCAGTGCCGCAACAGAGCTGTCAACACCACCGCTCATGCCGATATAAACCTTTTTCATTTATAAAAACCCTTTCGGAACATACTCTATTAATTATACAATAAATAATCACAAATGTCAAGACAAACCGACGATTTTTTGTTTTTATTTAAACCAGACAAAAATTGTCCTCTTGCTTTTTTTTGCAATTTACTGTATAATATTATAAATATGTTAAAATATTCAAGGAGGCAACCAATGAAAAATTTTAAAAACATCATTTCACTTGTTATTACTGTTGCAATGCTTGCAACAATGTTTGCTTTGCCGATGTCGGCATCAGCAGCTGATACACCGCTGTTTTTTGACGATATGGAATCGCATGATCTTGCAGCATCAATAACAGGCACAGCCGATACAACTACACCTTTAATTGACGGTGTGTGGGCAACATCACCCGTTTTTGGCGGTACAAATGGTATAAACAACTACTGTGTGCGTTACGACCTTTTGTTCGGCAACATATATAACTCCAACGATGGTGCAACCACAAACAAAACAATTGCCATCAAACCCGGCAACTCCAATAAGGATGATTACCTTTCAACACTTAATCTTGTATCCGATTTTGGTGATATTGAAAACTATTCTTTCAGTATTGATATCCGCAACTCTTATGCATGGAGTCAGACACCTGTTGCAGGCATACGTCTTGCCGACCCGGCTGACGAAACAAATTATTATGAGCTTGCACTACTTACTCCGCAAGAGCCGAATGACTATGTTTATCAGCAATACAGCGGTGCACTTGCCGGCTGTTTGCCACCCCGTTTCACAAAAGTTGTTGGCGGAACAAAATCAACTGCCGCAATCAAAGCAAACACCGAAATTCCCGAGCAATGGGCGGCAACAGCGTATTCTGAAAATAATGCTGTGACAATTCTTCACCAGCAGGACGACTATGAGATGAAAACCACATATTTCACTGTCACTATGACAAAAATAGGAGACACAGTTTGTTGGTCAGTTTATGACAAAGTGCGTGATTTAACTGTTTGGGAAGCAAGTTACTCTGATGAAGAGGCGTTGTTTGACAACATGGGACTGCCGCAGATTTTCGTTTACGGAAACGGTGCGGACAATGTTGTGTTTTTTGACAACGCAAAACTGACTGCTGTTGATTCAGATACATTTGAAATTCCCGATGCGGCAACGCTTGTTTTGCCCGAAGAAACCCCCGAGCCCGAACCTGAGCCCGAGCCCGAAGAACCGGTTGTATCTACCGATGCAACTCCGGACACTCCTCTTTATCTGTTCCGTGACGAGATTGAGGGTCATCCGGTATATACACCTGTTGGCACAAAAGCAGAAGACATTAATAATAATGTTCCTTCTTATGCAACCGGATTTGGCGGCAATGTCAGCGATGTAATGGTTGACGGTTACTGGGCAACTTCTGCCCTTTTAGGCGGAACAGAATGGTTTAACGATTATTGCGTACAGTATGATGAACTTACAGGCAACGGTTGGAGCGGCAATGGTAAAGCTCCAATAGGTTATTTAAATTCAACACCCGATGAATCAAACAAGGTTATTGCTTTGCAGCCTGCATATAACGAAAAAGGCCAGCTTTGCGTGCTTAATCTTACAAAAAATCTGGGAGATGCAAAAGATTTTATTTACAGTGTTGATGTGAGAAACTTTTTCAGCGGCACGGTAAACCCCGTTGCAGGCATACGTCTTGCCGACCCAACCGACGACACATCGTATTATGAACTTGCACTTATTTCAAAAGGCGAGGTATATGATGTTGTCCATGAGGCGGCAAAATTTGAAAAACCTCGATTTACAAAAGTTGAATCAGGCAACACCCACACTGCAGCTGTTGCCGCATCCGGCAATGAGCCGACCGAGTGGAAATACGTTGATTACGGCAACACAGGCACAGCAAGCGCAATGTATAAAAACGATGGTTACAAAACCACATGGTTTACACTTACAATAGCTAAAAAAGGCAATACAATACACTGGTCAATTGTTGACAAAGCGTTTAACGAAGTTGTGTGGGAGGACAGTTTTACTGATGAATCTCCTCTGTTTGAGTCTATGGGCAGATTGCAACTGTTTGCATATGGTGCTGGTAAATGCCAGTTGCCTACATTCTTTGACAATATTGATGTAAAGAAACTTGGAACAAAACTGTTTAAATATGAAGAAATCGCCGACACATTTGAAGACACAATCGAAAGTGTTTCCGGTTGGACAGCTTCCGGTGGTGTAACATTCTCCCTCACAAAAGACAAAAAACTTGCAAACAACTGGGGTGGCGGTGCAGAATATGACCTTGACGACAGCATTATACAGTTAAACGCCAACGGTGGTTTATCTCTTATTGATTATACTGCAAAAACCGCTGATTCTTATAGTGTTGATTTGAGAAATTATCTTTACGGCGGTGAAACAAGCCCTGTTATGGGCGTGCGTATTGCCGACCCTGAAAACAGCCAAAACTATTATGAACTCGCAATTATCTCTCCCACAACATATGTGGCAACGGCACAGGATGCCGCAGTTTCTGCTCCGAGATTTACCAAAGTAATCGGCGGCACAGTTTCAACCCCTGCTGTTTCGGACATTGCTCCCGGCGAGGTGGCATATATTGAAAAAGGCAGCGAAAAAACCGCAAGCGGCTCGTATATTCAGGATTCAAAGGGCGGATATGCAACAAACTGGTTTAATCTTGAAATAAGCAAAAACGGCAGTGATATAACGTTTGCTGTTACAGATAAAGAAACCGGTTCAACCATATGGAGCAAAACCTGGACAGATGATGAAGTTCTTTTTGAAAACGCAGGCAAATTGCAGGTGTTTACATATGGCGGAAATGCACCTGTTTTCATCAACAATGTGAGTGGCGTTATTATGGGCGACAGTGGTCTTCGCATTGAAGCATCGTGGGTTAAAAACAGTGGTGGTGCACCGTTTATGGCAACAGCCGATTACGATTCAGACGGCAGACTTGTTAATTTTGTTCCCGTTGAAGCACCAAAAGGCACAAAAGGATATTATTTCAGCCCGTCATCACTTTCAATGGCAGGTGCGCTCAAAAAACTGTTTGTATGGGACAAAGCAACCTTTGAGCCGCTTTCAGAAGTTGCACAGTATCAGGAGGGTGACATTGGCAAGTGTGTTGTTACGTTCCCCAACTATTCAACAAAAGCATTTACTGTATCTCTTGACGACGGCAACTCAAGTTATGACCCGGCTGTTATGGCAATTATGAAAAAATACGGTATAAAAGGAACATTTAATCTCACAGGTTCTGTATGGACAAATTATGCAGATTATGATTATCCGGATTTTGAAGTTGCAAACCATACAACACATATAGAAATGTATAACGGCTCATATACATATGACGACTGTGTTGCATCGATAGACGAAGGTTATAACCTGATTAAAGAAAAAACCGGAGGCGTTGAGTGTGAGGGCGTTATATGGCCGTACCGTGCACCTAAAAACTTAAGTTTCTGGACACAGCTTTATGATTATGTAAGCAGTAAATACGAATACGCCCGTGAAACAGGCGAAACATACGATTTCAGCATTCCTCTTGACTGGATGCAGTGGAGTGCAACTGCATGGTCGAGCAACTGGCGTACATACACTGACAGATTTATGTCGGCAGAATATACCGACGAACTTCAGCTTCTTGCTCTTGCAGGTCACGCATTTGACGAGCCGACAGGCGAAACATCAATGACTGACCTTTGCGAATATGTATTTTCCGAAGTTGCATCGGATGAAAGAATCTGGAAAGCAACAAACATAGAGGTCTGCAAATACACAAAAGCTGTTAAAGCACTTGAAATAACAAGCAAAAACGTGTACAATCCCGATGAGGATGTTACTGTTTATATGATTATTGACGGCAACCGATACGTTGCAGAGCCGCAAAGTTATGCAAAACCTGTAAACTGATAAAAACAAAAACGGTACAGTTTAAACTGTACCGTTTTTTTACATATTTGGCGATTCAAGAGATATTCTTCCCAGTTTGCATCCTCTGAACTCATCCATAAGTATATTTGCCGCACGCAATGTATCAAGCTCGCCGCCGGAAATTAAAAATCCGCGTTTTTTTGCTATCATTTCAAGAATTTCATAATTCTTTAAATCTGCAATTTCATCAAGTTTATATCGCGTAACAAGATTTTCTTTATAATTTTCTTTCAAAAAATCTATAAGACGGCACGCCAGTTCTTCAACATCCATAATTTCGTCTTTAATTGCCCCGGTAAACGCCAGTTTAAGGGCAACATCGTCACTTTCAAACTTAGGCCACAAAATACCCGGCATATCAAGAAGCTCCATACCATCGCCCATTCGCAGCCATTGCTGACCTTTTGTAACACCGGGACGGTCGCCGGTTTTTGTTGCGGCTCTGCCGGCAATACGGTTGATAAGCGAGGATTTTCCTACGTTAGGAATTCCGCACACCATTATTTTTGTGCTGCGATTTATTCCACGTTTTTTGTCACGTTCAATCTTATCTTTAAGTGCTGCCCTTGCTGCCGGAACAAGCTGATTTATGCCTTTGCCGGTTGCACAGCTTACTTCTATCGCCTTTATATTCTGAGATGCAAAGTAATTTATCCATTCTTTGTTTGTTTTTTCATCCGCCATATCGGATTTATTAAGAATTATAACCCTCGGCTTATTTTCAAGAATTTTATCAATTTCGGGATTTCGTGACGAAAGCGGAAGCCTTGCATCAACAAGCTCTGCCGCAACGTCAATTATTTTAAGACTTTCACCCATAAGGCGGCGTGTTTTCGCCATATGCCCCGGAAACCACTGTAAATTCATAATATCACTCCATATCCTTATAAAATAATTGACCGACACTTGGCCGGTCAAAAATTAATTTAACATTGTCAATTCATTATTTTCATTTCGTCAAGAGGCCAAAATCTCACAACTGCCTCGCCTACAATCGACTTCTCCGAAACCACGTCAACCTCTTTCGTTCTGCTGTCTTTACTGTGATTTCTGTTGTCTCCCATTGCAAAAACATGCCCTGCCGGAACAGTAATCGGATATTGATGATTTCCTGCGTTCGAAGCCAAAATTCTTTCATTTATATATTCTTCGTCAAGCAGATTACCATCAACATACACGTCACATGTACCATCGGCAGTTTTGCGAATGTCTACCGTCTGTCCCTCAGTTGCAATAACACGTTTTATATACGGTTCTTCAGGATTGTTTCTTGGACGAAAAACTATAATATCGCCCACTTTAGGATTGTATCCCAATCTCCATACAACAAGACGTTCATTATTCTGCAGAGTTGGAACCATCGAGCTGCCCGACACTTTAACAAGTGTAAACACATACGAACGAAGAAACATTGCAACAACAAGCGCAACAGCAATCGCCTGAGCCCATTCAAAAATTTCTGCTATCATGCTTTTTTCTTCCTTTTTTTTCGGTTTATCGCTCTGCTGTTCTGCCAAAACCGTCACATCTTCATCAGAAGATTGAGGCATCGCTTCTTCAACAAGCTCGTCTCTTTCGGATGATTCACTTATTTCGTTTATTTGTTTAATTTCAAAATTATTTTCGTTTTCGTTAAAACCGTTTTCGTTATTATTCATTTTTCATTCTCCGTTTCAGCACAGTCTTTAACTTGCCATCTCATATTTTCCGGTTTTAAAAAGATTGTCCGACAAAGCATAACTCTGCCGGACAACTGAATTAGTTGAGCTTTTCTTTAACTTTTGCAGCTTTACCAACTCTGTCACGCAGATAATAGAGACGTGCGCGACGAACTTTACCTCTTCTGATAACGTCAACTTTAACAACGTTAGGTGAGTGAATCGGGAAAGTTTTTTCAACGCCTACGCCGTAAGAAATACGACGTACTGTAAATGTTTCTGCTATGCCGCCGTTCTGTTTGCGGATAACAATGCCTTCAAACATCTGAATTCTTTCACGTGAACCCTCTTTAATGAGGTTGTGAACTTTTACAGTGTCACCGATAGCAAACTTCGGAACTTCTGTTTTCATCTGTTCATCGCCGATTTTTTTAACGATTTCTAACATATTTTTCTCTCCTCTTTCTGGGCGTTCTTGATGGTCATTTTTTACTCACCGTCAGCGGACCGTCCGTAATACCAAAATATTATATCACATTTTTTTGAAAAAATCAAGTGTTTTTTTGAAATTTTTTTTATTTATTTCTACAAATTTTTTTCAAAATATATTGCATTTTTTTATTTAATGTGCTATAATTAGTATATGTATAAATATAAGCCGGAGGTACACTTATGAAAAAAACCAAAATTTTACTTGTATTGGCACTTATTTTATCCCTTTGCATCGGTGCATCTGCCGCATCGCTTACTGACATAAGCAGTCACTGGGCAAAAGACACAATCGAATCTATGGTTGAAATCGGTATCATCAAAGGTTATGACGACGGAACTTTCAAACCTGAGCAATCAGTTACAAAAACCGAAGGTCTTATCCTTCTTTCTCGTGTTTGCGGTTTTACTGATGAAAGCAGTGCTCAGTTTGCAGACATTGCATACGATACATATTCTGATGTTTTATCAGACTATTCTACAAAATATGCAAAAGAAATCAGCTATCTGCTTTACACCGGTGCACTTTCTTCATCTGAGCTTGACAGTTACATCGCTGATGATGTAGCCAACCAACCACTTAAACGATACGAAGTCGCAAATCTGCTTGCAGGTGCACTCGGCGGAGACGACGGTGACTCATCATATCTCATTCGTTTTGCCGATTCTGCCGACATTCCGGCTGATGCTAAAGGCAGCGTTTCATATGTTTGTGAAAACGGTATCATGAACGGCATGACCGCTGATATGTTCGGTCCTCTTGAAAGTGTTACACGTGCTCAGATTGCAACACTTATTTACAGAATAATTCCTGTTCTTAACTATTCTTATGAAACAGGAATTATGTCGAGCTACGACTCCGGTATTTTTAAAATGAAAGATTCTGAAGGCAGCACATCATCATATACATTGTCGTCTTCTGTAAAAACAGTAATTGACGGCAAAGTTGCATCAATTGACGAAATTCCTGCCGGTTCTATTGTAAGACTCACTCACAGCGGCACAGACATTGTTTTTGTTGATGCAATTGCTCCCAACATTGAGGGCACAGCTTCCGGAATTTTTGTCGGTTCAAGCAAATTGACAGATGCCACTGTTGTTACTTTGAAAGATCCTACCACAAACGAAAAAACACAGTATCCTCTTGCAACAGTTTACAGTGTTGAGAAAAACGGTTCACCGTCAAATCTTGCTTCACTTACAACAAACGATTACGTTACACTTACACTGTCTAATGAAAAAGCAATTACTGTAAAAGTAACTCCCAAAAACGAAACTGTAAACGGCAAAATCAGTGCAATTTCGCTGTCCCCCACATTTACACTTACTCTTAACGACGAGGATGTTTACACAACATACGACAGCGTATATGTAAAACGCAACGGAAAAGTGGCTTCGCTGTCTGATATTCTTATCGGCGATAAAGTTACATTTACACTTGAATACGGCTATGTTTCCGAAATTGTTGCATCAAGCTCTTCAACAAACGTTTCCGGTTATATTCAGGAACTTGTAATTTCTGCAACTCCGTCAATTGTAATCAAATCAAACGGGGAAGAAACACGTTATTCACTTTTATCCGATGTTAAACTTTTGAAAAACGATGTTGAAGCAGAGGTTTATGACATCCGTGTAGGCGACTATGCTACAGTTACAGTTGAAAGTGACACAGTTACAAAAATTTCGCTTTCTTCCTCTTCAACAACAGGCGGAAGCTTCAGCGGCACTGTTAAATATGTAAACACATCATACGGATACATCACTCTTGAAGAATCCGAAATGTTTGTATTTACCGAAAAAGCAAAAATTCAGAACAGTGCAGGTAACGCCGTTACTCTCAAATCAATCACTCCCGGCAAAGAGGTTACTGTTTTCGGTGCTGAATCCGCAGGCAGTTATGTAGCAAGTCTTATTATTGTAAAATAATTAAACAATAACATATAAATTCCGCCGGTTTTATCACCGACGGAATTTATTTTGAGCCATTACCGAAAGGATGAATTTTTATGAAAAACTGTATTGTCGGTCAGTCCGGCGGACCAACCACAGCTATAAACGCCTCTCTGTGCGGAGTTATCGCAGAAGCTGCACAGAACTCGACATTTGACCGTGTTTTCGGTTCACTTAACGGCATTGAGGGAATCATTGAAGAAAACATGGTTGATCTTACTCCCATTGCTTCAGACGGCACTCTTGACCTTTTGAAAATCACTCCGGCATCATTTCTCGGTTCGTGCCGAAAAAAACTTCCCGGTGACTTAAACGACAGCATTTATCCGCAGATTTTTGATGTGTTTGAAAAATACAATATCGGGGCATTTTTCTACATCGGCGGCAACGATTCTATGGATACCGTCGGTAAACTGAGTGCATATGCTGAAAAAATCGGCTCAGATGTGAGAGTTATCGGTGTGCCGAAAACCATTGACAACGATTTGCCCACAACCGACCACACTCCCGGCTTCGGCAGTGCCGCAAAATATGTGGCATCAACCATTCGCGAAATCGGCATTGACACAAGTGTCTATTCTTTAAAATCAGTTACAATAGTGGAAATCATGGGCAGAGATGCCGGCTGGCTTACCGCATCATCTTCACTTGCGAGATGCGGCAATCTTACCGCACCTCATCTTATTTATCTGCCGGAAACTTCTTTTGATGACGACAAATTTATTAGCGATATAAACAAACTTCACGAAAAGGGTATAAACAGCATTATTGTAGCGGTTTCTGAAGGCATCCGATATGCAGACGGCACATATGTGTGCGAAAAAGCCGCTTCGGTCGGAAGTGACAATTTTGGCAATAAGATGCTCAGCGGAACGGCAAAATTCCTTGAAATTATGGTTAAAAACCGCATAGGCTGTAAAGCCCGCGGCATTGAGCTTAATCTCCCCCAGCGTTGTGCCGGACATCTGCTTTCAAAAACCGATATTGACGAATCGTTTTCGGCAGGCGTTACCGCCGTTAAAATTGCCGCCGCAGGAGAAACCTCAAAAATGGTCTGCTTTACAAGGCTGTCGGATTCTCCGTATAAATGTGCCGTCGGCAGTACAGATATAAAAAATGCACTTTTGCCCACAACGGAAATTCCTCTTTCCTGGATTGAAAACGGCAACGATGTAAACGAGCATTTTACAGCATATGCTCTGCCGCTTATTCAGGGTGAAATTACACCTGTTTTTGAAAACGGTCTGCCGAAATACTTAAACATAAAAGACCTTGACCTTGAAAAAGTGAAATTTTAAATTTCAGATATTTTAAAAGAGGCTGTAGCAAAATGAAATTTTTTGCTACAGCCTCTTTTGGGGCGAAAGAAAAATAGTGCAGAATGGACAAACTGAAGTCGGGCAAGGCTTAAAAAGCCTTGCCCGACCATGCCCGACGGCGTACAGAGGTACGCCGAGAGGTGAAGTTTGTT
>JAZNOL010000071.1:0-8442 GCA_045580815.1 Clostridia bacterium
CCGTTAAATCTTATAATAAGCCTGCCGTCAATATTGCGCCACATTCTGGGAATAGCATATACTCCCCATTTTTTTGTTGCTTCGTTTACAGGTGGAGAAAAAACAAGCTTTTCTTCTCCCATAACTATTTTTACTGACATATAATCCACCTCTTTATATTGGTTGTGCAAAAACTTTTAATCTGTGCTACCGCTAAAATCGGCATTGTTTTCAAATTTTTTCATACAAAATATCCGACAAATCGGCAAATTCGGCAAGGGAGAGTGTTTCACCGCGAAGAAGCGGGTTTTTCTCCATTTTTTCAAGTGCGTCTGTTACATCCTCACGGGAAAGTCCAAGCCCTGCGTTTGAAATTCCATTGGCAAGGGTTTTCCGTCTTTGCGCAAAGGAGGCTTTAATTATTTTAAACATAAAATCGACGTTTTTCGGGTTAACCGGCGGATTTTCAAGCATTTCAAGATGAATAACCGCAGACGACACTTTCGGCGGCGGCATAAACGCACCCGGCGGCACAATTTTTATAATATCCGCTTTTGTGTGATACTGGGTTAAAAGAGACAGCATACCGAAATCCTTTTTACCCGGCGATGCCGCCATGCGCTCGGCAACCTCTTTCTGAACAAGTATGGTTATTGACGAAAAAAATTTTTTATATTCAAAAAGCCGCACCAGCACCGGCGTTGTGATATAATAAGGCAGATTTGCCACAACACGTGCTTTTTTGCCGCCGAAATATTTTTCCGCAGTTTCATCAAGGTCGAGTTTCATAAAATCGTCGTTTATAACGGTTATGTTGTCGTAATCCGCAAGGGTAAACCTGAGCAGTTCCATAAGCGAAGTGTCAATTTCAATGCTGACAACGTTGCCGGCATTTTCTGCAAGAGCAGAGGTTAAAACGCCGATGCCGGGACCGATTTCAAAAGCAGTTTCGTCTTTGTTTAATCCGCTGGCAAGCACCGAGGCTTCTATAACAGAATCATCGGTTAAAAAGTTTTGTCCAAGAGATTTGGCAAATTTTTTGCCGAATTTCTGCATTACGTGTTTTATTACTGAAGGATCGGTTAAATTCATATTAATTTTCCTTTTTTATTATATTTTTTCTAAAATTGCATCGGCAATGGCTTTCATGCCCTCATCACCCGGGTGCATTGCAACGCCCTCATGCTCAAACAGCCCAATTGCCATGTTTTTCTTATCCTCGCCAAGCACACCAAGTTCGGCAAGACCATAGCCGCATTCCTGTGCCGTCTGACGAATCTGCTCGTCAAGAGGATGTATCCAGAAGCTTGTTGTTACAACAATTTTTGCTTTTCCCGTTATATTGAAATATTCAATCATATTTTTGTATTCACGAAGAAAAACCTCGCGGTCGAATTCTATGTGATTGCAGTTTTCAATAACACGGATAACAATAATATCAGCGGCAAAATCACGTCCGATTTTGAAAGGTTCAAGGCTGGAAAGTCCCTGGGGATAATGTCTTTCCCATTCGGCGCACTGGCATATGCAGGCTGATGCGTCGGGATGTGTTTCTCTGATTTTTGCCATAACAAGGTGAACGTAATCCTTTTCCTTTGCACTTGCCGCCATACCCCAGTCGGTATGCCAGCCGATATCCTCCTTAACGCCGTGGCGTGTTATGGAGTTGCCGATAAACAGCACACGAAGTCCCTTTGTGCCGTCGGGCGCATCAAAGGTTATAACGTCATTTTCCGGCAACTGGTTTGCCGAAGATACAGTATTTTTATCAATCTGGTTCATATTATAAACCTCCCAAGTTTTAATATATGTTTATTATATACCCACAGGCAAAAAAAGTCAATAAAATTTACGGTTTTTATATATAAATAATCGTAACTCAATTTTGAGGCAACCATACCAATTTTGTGAAAGCGATATTCTGTAATTGCCTGTATAATTTCGGTATATTAAAAAATGTGTTGACTTTTTTTGTAATCGGTGTATAATAAAAGTATAACATCTTGTTAAAATCGCATTTACGAAAGGCGTCAAATATGAAAATTTCTCTTGCAGACAGCACATTCAAACCTCAGGTAAAACAACTGTGGCACGATTGTTTTGGCGATGACGACCCGTATCTCTCATGGTATTTTGATAATATATATAAAGACGAAAATACCGTGGTTGCACATGAAAACGGGCGGCTTTTGGGAGCAACCCAGCTAAGACCGCACAAAATTGTTATAGGCGGAAAAATCTATAATTGCAGTTATGTATGCGGTGTGAGCACGCAGCCGGACGTGCGCGGCAGAAAAATAGGTTCTGCTATTATGGAAAAAACCGCGGAAATTGCCAAATCACGCGGCGGTGAGTTTAATGTGCTTGTGCCGATAATTGACGGGTTTTACGAAAAAAACGGATATGCACGATGCTTTGAGCGTACAGAATATTTTTTTGATATAAACAAGACTCTGCGGTATTTAGAGCACGGCAAAAGCAAATTTGCAGATTGCACCGATGAGAAGCGGCTGCTTGAAATTTATGAGGAATTTTGCTTAGGTTACGATTGTTATATGTTGCGTGACAACAATTATTTCAGGCAACTTACAGATCAGTATAATGCTTGCGGCGGCGGATGTGTTATGTTTGAATCCGGCGGATATATGTTGTTTTATGCCGAAAAAGGCGAACTGCGTATTGAAGAAGCCATTGCATTAAACAAGAATGCCGCCGAGGATATATTGGCAAAAATTCCTGTTATCGGCAAAAACTGCGAAAAGGTCATACTGCGATGTGGTGAAAAGGACGTTTTTTCCGTAATTTTAAATACTCTTGACGTAAAATGCCATAAAACGCACAACGTGAGTGTTCAGCCATTTTACATGACGGAAAATGAGCTTCTTGTAAAATGCGGAAAAATTGATATGCGCCTTGCAAAGCTTTTGAATTTGAATACAGACGGAGTTAATAATTACAGCAAAAGTTTTGTTAATATATTACTTTAAATAAGGAGAATAAAAAATGGTATATTTATTTTTAGCAGACGGATTTGAAGAAATGGAAGCAATTGCGCCCATTGACGTTTTGCGTCGTGGCGGAGTTGAAATTGTGACAGTATCAATAACCGACAGCCTTGCGGTTACAGGTTCTCACGGTATAACCATAAACGCCGATATTATAGCAAAAAATCTTGATTTAGATGCGGCAGATGGTGTGATTTTGCCGGGCGGAATTCCAGGAACGCCTAATTTAAAAGCATCTGAATACGTGAAAAATACTCTTGAAAAGGTAAACGCCAAAGGCGGGCTTGTTGCCGCTATTTGTGCCGCACCATCGGTGCTTGGTGCGTTTGGATATTTAAAAGGTAAGCGTGCAACATGCTTTCCCGGATTTGAGGGCGAGCTTGAGGGTGCACAGTATGTGAAGGAATTTGCTGTTACAGACGGTAATGTTGTAACAGGCTGCGGTGCAGGCGGTGCATACCAGTTTGCGTTTGAGCTTTTAAAATATTTTAAAGGTAAAGATGCCGCAGATGCTTTGAAAAAAGGAATGCTTTATGAATAATACAGGGGTTTGCGGACTTTTTGTAATTGTTTATTATTTGCTTTCTGTGGTGACGATATATTTTACCGCCACCGTAAGCGGCAATTTTAACATAAATGTCAGCACGCCGGATTTTCGTGCAATTTCAAGCTGTATTGCCTCTTTTGTATCGGGAACAGTGGGTGTTTTGATTTATTTCGCTTCCGGCAGGTTCAAGAGCTACCGGCAAACCTGTTTTCAAAAGCCCAAACCGACGGCTCTTTTTGCACTTGTTCCGATAAGCCTTGTAATCTGGCTTTGCGGAATGTTTGTCAACGTGCTTATAAACAAATATGCATACAGCTTTTTTGATATAACACCCATTTCACAGCTGCCAACGCCCTCGTCACCTCAAATTTATGCTGTTAATTTTTTAAATGTGTGCATTATAGCACCAATAATGGAAGAGCTGCTTTTTCGCGGTGCTCTGATTGACAACGCAAAGGGTTACGGTGTATCGTTTGCAGTTGTAATATCTTCGGTTATGTTTGCTTTTGCGCATGGTAGTATAACGGTTTTTGGGCTTCCGCTTGTAATGGGAATTGTTTCGGCAATGGTGCTTGCAAAAACCGGATGTGTTTTTTATTGTATATTTATCCATGCCATATGTAACGGCACATCGTTTATCATGTCGTGCCTGCCGCAAACGGAGAGTGTTTATCTTATAGAAAATCTGCTTGTGCTTGTTGGTGGCGGTGTTATAACCGGCATGGCAATTATTTTAAATTGTAAAAGAATTATAAAATTTTTTAAAAATGCTATAGTACAATCGGGAAAATATTTTTGTTCCGGTACTGAGGTTATTGCTCTTGTTGCGATAGTGCTTTATTACATATACAGCAACTACTCTTTGCATTTTATGGATTAGCTCAACATGGGGTGTCTCCTTAAACATGATTTTTTGCAAAAATATTACTTGTTTCGGGGCGATGTAATCATCGCCCCCTATGCTTTAATATTAATGCATATAACTTGTTTATTGAGACAGCCCATTTTTGCGTTATATGGATTGATTGCTTGAAAAAAGCGAAATATTTATGCAAATTTTACTGAAAATTTCAAAAAAATATAGACATTTTAAAAATAATAGTGTATAATATAAAATAGGATAATTATGGAGGCGTGACGCAGTGATTGTAAATATTGACGGAACAGACATAAACTACGAAGTATCCGGCGAGGGCGCAGACGTGCTTGTGCTTCACGGCTGGGGTGCGAACATACCGGCAGTTACGCCGATTATAAACTCACTTCTTGGGAAAATGCGTGTGTGGGCAATAGATTTTCCGGGCTTTGGCAAAAGTGCAATGCCGCCCGAAAACTGGGATGTTTACAGCTATGCAGACTTGGTTAAAAAGTTTGCAGACAAAATGGAAATTAAAAATCCTGTTTTAATCGGTCATTCTTTCGGCGGCAGGGTATGTATAATTCTTGCCGGCAAAAAAATGATGGATATAAACAAAATTGTCCTTGTTGATGCCGCCGGTGTCAAACCTAAACGCGGCGTGGGATATTATATAAAAGTTTATACCTATAAAGCGGCAAAAAAGGTTGCGGCGTTTATGGGCAAATTTTCAAAAGAAACCGAAGAAAACATCAAATCCCTGTTCGGCTCAAGCGACTACAAAAACGCCAATCCCGTCATGAGAAACATCATGGTGCGTGTAGTTAACGAGGATTTGCAGTACCTTCTGCCACAGATTGACAAATCAACGCTTCTTATTTACGGCTCGGACGATGATGCAACCCCTGTGTCGGATGCAAAAATTATGGAAAAGCTTATCCCCGACAGCGGTCTTGTGGTGCTTGAGGGTGCGGGGCATTTCTCGTATATAGACAAAGCACCGCAGTTTGGTGCAGTGCTTCGCAAATTTTTAGAAAATGACATGAAAAATTAATTGGTTGAGGTGACCTCATGCAAAACATTGTTTTAACCGTGCTTGCGGTGATTGCGGCAATCGTGTGGATAATTTATTTTGCAGAAAAATTCCGCACGGCTCTGCATATGCTCCAGCAGGAATCTTATCTTAACATAAGCTACCTGAAATGGGTAAAGAAAAATTTAAAGAAAAATATCCGTGTGCTTGACCTTTTTGCACCTGTTTTGGCGTTTGCAATATGGTTTTTGTCAAAAGAAACAGCCCTCGGAATTTTTGCTGTGCTGGCGGCGTTTTCATCGTGGTATATCAAAAAAACACGTCCCAAAGCAAAGAAAAAGCTTGTTTATACCGCCCGTGTAAAACGTCTGGTGGCAACCGGCTCGGTGCTGACTCTTGCTCTTGCTGTTTTGTTTGCATGGATGTTTATTTCGGGCATCGGTTACACGTTTCTTATTATGGCGGCATCAAACGCGATGATGTTTGTGTTTGCCTCATTGGTGAATATTATTAATCGCCCTGTTGAGCTTTATATCAACCATTGGTATTACAGCGATGCAAAAAAAATCATGAAAAGCCGTGACAATCTGAAAACCGTTGGCGTTACCGGAAGCTATGGCAAAACCAGTTCAAAATTTATTCTGGCACAGATTCTTGCGGAAAAATTTTCAACTCTCGCAACGCCCGAAAGCTATAACACTACCATGGGCGTTATAAAAACCGTACGAATGAACCTGCAACGGACAAACGAGGTTTTTGTGTGCGAAATGGGTGCGAAATACGTGGGTGACATCAAAGAAATCTGCGATTTCGTGTTTCCGAAATATGCGCTGATTACATCAATCGGTCCCCAGCATCTTGAAACCTTTAAAAACATAGAAAACATCGTAAAAACAAAATTCGAGCTTTACGATGCGGTTGAAGACAAATCTCACGTTTTCGTGAACGTTTCTTCAAAACTTATTAAAGAAAATCTGCCAAAGGGCGTTAAAACATACAGTCTTGAAAAACAGGACGGCGGAATGTATTACGCAGAAAACATTTCATATTCTCCCGACGGTGCGGTTTTTGATTTCTGCGGCGAAGGAATTGAGCCGGTGAGATTGCAGACAAAGCTCCTGGGTAAGCATAATATTTTAAACGTTATCGGTGCGGCGGCAATTGCTCTTGAAATGGGCATGACACCCTCGCAGATTGCTGTGGGTGTGCGTAAAATCAAACCCGTCACACACCGCCTTGAACTAAAACGTCATGCAAACGGCGTTGCTGTTATTGACGATGCGTTCAACTCAAACGTTGAAGGTGCAAAATCGGCAGTTGAGGTTCTGGGCAGTTTTGAAAAAGGCAAACGTATGCTGATTACCCCCGGAATGATTGAGCTGGGCGATAAACAGTACGAATACAACTACGAATTTGGAGTGCAGGCAGCAAAATACTGTGATTTTATTACACTTGTGGGTAAAAAACAGACAGTTCCCATAAAAGAAGGCATACTTTCGGCAGGATTTGACGAAAAAAATCTCTATGTTGCCGAAAATCTCGACGATGCGCTTGCAAAGATGAACGAAATCTGCACCGCAGGATGGACAGTTCTTTTTGAAAATGACCTGCCCGACCTGTATGTGTAATATATATTATATATAATTGGTAGAAATTTTTTGAAAGGTCAGTGGTTTAAATGAAACTTAATGCGGCTTTTTTGTTCGGCGGACGCTCGGTAGAGCATGAAGTGTCTGTTATTTCCTGTTCACAGGCAATGGCGGCGGCGGATACGTCAAAATACAACGTTATCCCCGTGTACATAACAAAAGACGGCATGATGTATACATCCGAAACAATGAAAAATATCGAAGTGTTCAAGGATATTCCGGCACTTCTTAAAAAAAGTGCCCGTGTGATTTTTGTAAGAGAAACCGACGGAACACATATGGTTAAATACCCAAAACCCCTGTTTGGCGGTGATTTGGGAATAATCGACGTGGCAGTTCCCGTTGTTCACGGCACAAACGAAGAAGACGGCAATCTGCAAGGCTATCTTGAAACCGTAGGGCTGCCCTATACCGGCTGTGACGTGCTTTCGTCTGCTGTGGGTATGGATAAGGTTGTAATGAAAAAACTGCTTAAAGAAGCAGGTGTTCCTGTGCTTGACTGCGAATATTTCTATTCGAAAAACTGGTACGAGGATAAAGAAGCCGTTATGGCAAAACTCGAAAAGCTTGGTCTGCCTGTAATCGTAAAACCGGCAAACCTTGGTTCAAGCGTAGGCATAAAAGTGGCAAAAGACAAAATTTCTCTTGAAGAAGCAATTGAAGAAGCAGCGGCTTATGCGGAAAAAATTCTTGTGGAACACGCCATTACAAACCTGCGTGAAATAAACTGTGCAGTAATGGGCGACAGCGACAGCGCAGTATGCTCGGTTTGCGAACAGCCTCTTAACGGTAAAGAGATTCTTTCATATAAAGATAAATATCAGTCCTCCGAGGGGTCAAAATCCGGTGGCTCAAAAGGTATGGCGTCTCTTGCAAGAAAAGTTCCGGCAGATTTGGATGCAGAAACAGAAAAAACAATCAAGCAGGCGTGCCTTGACACATTTGAAATTCTCGGCTGTAACGGAATTTCACGTATTGACTGCATGATAGACGACGACAACGGAAATATTTATGTAAACGAAATCAACACAATCCCCGGCTCACTGGCGTTTTATCTGTGGGAAGCCGCAGGCATACCGTTTACAAAAGCAATTGACGAAATGATAAACCTTGCACTTAAACGCAAAAGAAAACGTGACAGCCTTACATTCTCATACGATACAAACCTGCTCCAGATGCAGTCCTCCGGCGGTGCTAAAGGTGCCAAAGGTGCAAAAATGTAATAAAAAAATGTAATAAAGATTAGAATACCCCCGTAGGGAACGGTCCGTGACCGTTCCGATTACAATCCATCTGAATCTTTAAACGGGCGGACAGAGGCATCCGCCCCTACAAACGCACTAACCCCGTGTTTCTTACACAGAAGAGGCTTC
>JAZNOL010000072.1:0-18595 GCA_045580815.1 Clostridia bacterium
TGCTGTCTTCTGTTTTTATTTCAGCATCTTCAACTGAAGAAGCATATGTTCTTGCAAGCATTGTTGCCGCTTGTTCTCGCGAAAGAAGAGCTTCAGCGTCAAAAGTTGTTTCGCTTGTGCCGGTTGTTATGCCTGTCGCATAAGCTTTTAAAACTTCTGTATCATCTGTATCCGTAAAAGGATTTTCAAGTGCAGAAACAATTTCTGCATTTGCAAGAGCTTCATAAAGTTTTACGCTCAATGCCGCAAATTCACTGCGGTTAATAGGAGCAGAAACATCTGCATCTGCTAAAACTGCCGGAATAAGGCCATAGCCCTCTGCTTTTTCAAGTTCCGGTTTTGCCCAATTTGAAGCACCTGTATAAGCAAATGCCGACACCGACGTTGCTACAGCAAGAGCAAGTGTAAGTATTGTTTTTTTCATAGTTATGTTCCTTTCGTTAATATAACGTTATAATCAATATCATGGATTGTGCGTGGTCGGCATAAAGCTGTCGACCACGCTGATTGCTGACAATTATTCTGTAACAGGACGATTGTTGATAACATAGATAGCAGTAATAGCCGCATATCTTGATGTCATCAAAAGCTCTGAACAATCCTTGCCGAATGTTGTGCTGGGTTTGATGTCTCCGAGAGTACCTGCTCTGAAAGTATCTTCTGTAGCATCATATACTATAATCGGAGTGCTTGCTTTTATATCACGCATTTCAAAAACGTTTTCCGAACCGATTTCATCAACGCCCCATTTAAGGATTGTGCCTTCGATTTCAACTGCATGACCCGGAATAAAACGCTGTTCTCTGTGGAGATGTTTCATACCTTTCCACCATGTAGTAGCATCTTCACGTGTTCCGTTTACAGAGTCGTGTGCCGCCCAGTCACTGCTTGCAGGGTCAATTCGTCCGCCCTTTTGTGTTTCAAAATCATAATGAGTTTCTATGATTGTAACACGACGGTTTGAGTCATACGCAAAACGTACCATATCACCTTTTGTCGGGATATAATCAGCTTTATAATCATCGGGAATATCAAATTCCTGAAGTGCTCCCTGTTTATAAACAGTCATGCGTTTAACTTTTTCACCGTCAGCAGTAACCGCCGGACGAACAGATTTAACCCAGTCATAGGTTGTGCTCAGAGCAAGTGCTGTTGCAGAATCTCTTGTTACAACAATGTTTGATGCTGTCTGAACGCCTGTTTTATAAATATCAACATTGTACTGATAGTCATCAATAAACATTGTCATTTTTTCCAGCTTATAATCGCTGTCTTTTGCATCCACGTCGCTTTCAGGCACTTTGAATACAACAGAATCTGATTTACACGGTGTTGTTCTGCCAAACTGATTAGATGCTTTGATATAAGCAATTTCTTTATGGCTGTCTTTACCGTCATTTTCGATTTTCACAAGTTTTTTAACAAGTTTGAGAGTTCCGTCTGTTTTTTCGCCGTCTTTAAGTGTTTCAGGCAGGTCGATATAAGTAATTTTGCCTTCATCATTAACACGGTAAACAATAACTTTGCCCTGATTTTCAATAAGCGAATTAACTGATGCAGCAGTTGCTTTTGTGTTTTCTATTCTTGCGTTGCTTGCAAGCTCTAAAATTTCAACTTTGCCTGCTGTTGTAAGCATTTTAAGCTGAATTGTACCCTGAATTGCGCCAACAGCTGCCGCTTTTATAAGATAACCGGGAATGTTTATTGTGTCAGCTGCTTTTGAAAAATAAGCGATTTTGCCGTATTTATTTGTTTTAAATACGCCGGTTGCATCATTTTCAATAAGATATTTTTTGTATGCACTTTCAAAGTATTTATACGGTGCACCATCTACGAAAATGAGTTTTTCTGAGTCATCCATCCCTGTAACGGTACCTTCAAAGTTACCTACGTTAACATAAATGATTGCGTGTTTTTCAGAAATTGCGGCATCAATAACACTTCCTGTTGTAATTGCAGAAAAATCGAGTTCTGTACCGTCTGTTGAATATATAGAAATATATTCGTATTTGGGATTTGACAAATCAATAACAGTTTTCGGATCAATCGCATCAATAACTGTTTTTGTTCTGCTGTTTGCAACAGCAACTACTATTGTCTGATAATCTTCAATAAGGACAATATCGTAAACATTATCATCGTCATTGTCAACGAGTCTGATTTCACCATTTGTAATATCATATGCGGCATCAAGGTCGGTTTTTACGATACCACCGTTTCTGATAACTGTTGCCGATGAAGCAACGGCTTCGTCTTTTCTTGTACCTTCTTCTGTACGGTAAATAAGTTTTCCGTTTGCAAAATCAACATATTCTTCGTCTGTAATTTTAAACTCTTTGGTGTTTTTGGGTTCTGCATAAACAAGAGTTCTTACATCGTCATTGTCTTTTGAATAATAAGCTTTCACACGATAACCAAGGATAGACAGTGCATCAACCTTGCCTCTTTCGTAAACAACTCCACCAACGATACATTTGTTTATGGGCACTTCTTTATCTACAAGTGTCACACCGTGAGCCGCCTGAACAATGCCTGTCACACTGTAAATATCACGATATTTTGAAAGCAGTGTTTCAGCATTTTCGTTTGTATATGATGTTTCATCACCGAAGCTTACTGCTTCAAGCAGCTTTGTGTTGATTGCGTTATAAAGCAAATCTGCCATTGTTTTGTTTGTAACTTTTTCTGTCATTGTTACGCCACGGAGAAGACCAATCTGATTTGCTATTGACAGATAACCGTACGGAAATCCACCGCTGTTTTCAGCATAATCACGGTATCCGAGCATACAAACAAGCATTTTAACAGCTTCGTTGAAAGTGATCGTATTATAAGGATTGAACAATCTGTCTTCGGGCATTGTAAGTACTTGCATATTAACAAGCATATTTACTGTGTATGCCGCCCAATGATCGTCTGTCACGTCTTTATAATAAACCTTGTCCGCTTCAAATGTGGGGTTTACACTTATCATTTTTCCGGCAATACCGGCAAAATCAACTCTTGAAATCTCTTTTGCATGGTCAATTGCTCCGTAAGAGTCAAGATTCATTATTTCAAGTGCAACAAGCAACTTTTCTTTTGCTGAAATCTGTGTTTCTTCTGCTGCTGATTCAACAACTACATCTTCTGCAACAACTGTTTCTGTCACTGCAACCTCTGTTTCAGCAGCAACTGTATCCTGTGCAAGAGCCACAAACTGTGTCATAAGCATTGAAACAGCAAGAACCAATAAAAGTATTCTTTTTTTCATTTTCTATTCTCCCTTCTCTTAGCGAAGCAATTATTTTATCACCGAATAAATAACCATCGCTGCTTCTGCACGGTTTGCAGGATTTACGGGATTAAAGTTTCCGTTTTCATCACCTTTCATGATGCCTGCATATTTAAGTGCATAAACATTATCTGATGCATAACCGGCAATATCTGCATTGTCTGCAAACTCAACAGTTGATTTTTCAACCGGTGCTTTGCCAATAACTTCAAGCGCTCTGTATATCATAACTGCCATATCCTGACGTGTTATATAATCGCTGCCGCCGAAAAGGTTTTCACTGATACCGTTTACAACGCCGGCACCGTACGCTGCTTTGATGTATTTGTAATCCCAATCGGTTGCACGGACATCATCAAAGCTGAAAGATCTGTCTCCGCCTGCAATTCCAAGCGAAAGAACAAGCATTTTTACAAATTCACTTCTTGTAACTTTATCCTGAGGATAGAATTTTCCGTCTTCTTTACCTGATACAATACCTTTGTTTGCAAGACCCTCGATGCTTTCTTTTGCCCACTGATATGAGCCAAGGTCTTCAAATACGCCATTGTCTGTAATAGGTGTTACGGGTGATATGATAGCCGGATTTGATGCATATGAAACATTTCCGCCGCCAAGAGAGCTTCCGCCACCGCCACCACCGCCAAAGCCGCCGGTGAATCCGCTGCCGTATTCTTCATAAAGCTCTTCAAATTTTTCTGCTATTTTTCCAACACTTGCAAAATCGCCGCTGATGTGTTTGTAAACTTCATCACTTACCTTTGAAGTGTCAATGCCGATTCTGTCTTCATGTGCTTCAAGAACAGCCTGAACATTGCCGTAACCGTTAGGATCAGCAACAACAGCAAGTATCATTGCATCTGTAAGTTTATCTGTGAAATCTTTGTAGTCTTCAAAGGTTTCGCCGCTTACCAGCTCGGTTGCCGCTTTCTGATGTTCTTCTGTAAACATCTCTTCTGTGAAAACATCATTGTTTTTAAGTTTAAGTATACCGAGCGTGCCTTCAAATGCAAAAGCATTTTCAACTTCTTCATTTTCAATAGCCGCCATCACCATAAACTGAGCAAGCTGCTGTTTTGTTGTGTCAACATCGTCTTTATCAAGTGTGCCTGCTTCTTCAACAAATTCTGCAATTCTGTCATAATCAGGCTCTGATGTCATATTTGAATCATAAAGGCCCAACGCATAACGCTCATTTTTAAGTGTTGTTACAACATCGGGTAAAGTGTTGACATTGCCGATTGCTGTTTTTGTTGCATCCTCGTCTGCAAAAACAAGGTCAACAGCTGTTGATTCTGTTGCCGTTGCGGCCGTTACTTCAAACAGCTCTGCCCCATCCATTTTAAAGGTTGCAGTAAATTTGCCGTCCGCACCGCTTTTTATCATATCCTGATAACCGAGTGTTGAGAAAAATTCATCTTCCGCAACATCCTTTACACTTACTGTAACAAGCACATTTGCATTTGTTTCGGTTGTTGTACCGCTTACAACAACTTCACCTGTGCTTGCGGTTGTTTTCGGCTCATCTAAAGTAATCTGTGCACCAACCGGCATTGAAACCGCCAGAGCAAGTGCCAATATTTTTGCTGATTTTGTAAAGTTTGCCATTATTAACCCCTCCTTATTTATCTGCCAGATACATATCCGAGAAATAGCTTGTGTTTTTATATGTACCGATTGCACCGAGAACCTGTGAATATTCCATATAAGAGTTTCTGCCAAGACCGTCGTCTTCATTTATAAGGAATGCAAATCTCGGTTTATAGCCCGGTCCTACACCGGATGTATCGTTAAGAGCTTCTTCCCAGGGAATAGCCATTTCATAATATGTTTTGTTATTCTTACGAACAATCTGCAAATCAACATTTTCTACAAATCCCACCGGATTGTCGCCATCGTTTGTAAGGTGACGGTACATCTGAGGACCTTCGCTTGTGAGAGCAATGGTAAGCTCGCTGTATGTGCTGGGCGTACCCTGGTCAGAAAGACCTATCTGTATGCTGTCTCCGTCCCAGATTCTGTCACCGGTATGTTTGTTTACAAAAATATCGTCGGTTGTTTCAATAAAGAAATATATATTTTCTTCGTCGTAGAGTGCTGTTGCCTTACCGCTGAGGTCGTTATCACCCTTATGTGCGGTATCAGGTGTAAGCAATTCCACATTTTCACCGTTTTCGCCAGCATTTATATCAAACCATGTTTCACTGCTGTATTCACCAGGCGAAGCAACAGCATCAATTGTGGGTTTGTTATAAGCATATGGTACTGTTGTAAAGAACATTGAATGTTCTTTTTTGAAGGTTTCGCCTCCCGAAAGATTAAGTTCAACGTTAAAATCACGCATCTCTTTTGTAACAATTTCAGGCATAAAAATTCTGAAATTCTTTGTTTCCTGTGGTTTCAGCTCAGAAATTGTAATTGCAGGAAGATATTTCTTCACTTCTTCCGGCTCGTTGATTTTAAGAACCCCGTCAACAGCCGCACTATTTTTGTTATTTCTTACGGAAATGTTCATTTCCCAACGGTTAAGTGTGTGTGGGTCGTTCATTTTATGCTCTTCGGTAATGGTAATCATTTCTTCGTTATTGATTTTTACATTTCCGAGATAAACAACCTTATCGCCATCAAGAACTTCAAATTTAACTCCTTTGTTAAAGAAGCGGAGTTCCGGAGTTGCAACAACATATGTTGCTGTGTTGCCTGCAAAACCGTTATTTTCAGCAACTTCAAAATCACATTCATTTATGGGAACAATTTTTGCATTACCTGCATCAGGAACAGTAATTTCAATTTTAATTGAATCTTTGACTGTGCCTGCGATTGTGTTTGCACTTATTTTAATTGTAGAATCAGCTTCTTTAAATTCTGTGAAATTACCGATAAGATATACAGGTCTGTCTGTAAGTGTAAAGCTGAATACTCCGTCTTTTGCAACGATTGTTCTTTCGTTGCCGTACATATCAATAATGGTTGCTTCGTCAACTCCCAGGTCAATGCCGAAATCGCGACGGTCGTCGCTTGTCCAGAGCGCTACCATTGTGTTGCCTTTTTCATCTACCTGACCTTTGGGTGTATATTTATATGCATAAACACGGTTGGTAAGCTCAGCTTTTCCTGATTCGGTCAAAGCAGAATCAAACTGCCAGTCGCAAAGCAATGCGTTAACGTTTGCTACCGAAAGGTATGCAGGTTGTGCCGCATAAGGTGTGGGACTCCACGGCGAATCAAGTGTGCCGTATGTGGTTTCGCCCCAGTTCGGGTTATAACCGCCGTCAAGAAATTCATAGAAATAAATTCTGTCAAAACGTTCTTCAATTGCATCATTCTGCAAAATTGCACGTGCAATGTAATAAGCTTTATCTTCGCTTGTTATCGGGTTATCCACACCCTGATGCCAGCCTGTTTCTGTACACCAGATTTCTTTTTCTCCGCCGCCGTATTTTGCCATCAGCTCTCTTACTGTACCTATTGAAGACATCTGACCGCCTTCCTCAAAGCTACGGCTGTGATAATAAGGATGGTAAGTTACAACATCCATATAATCAAGGGCACCTGCGGCAAACCAGCGTTCCATCATAGCCAGGTCAAGACCACCGCTGTCGATACCGAGAACTTTTACTTCAGGATTGCCACGTTTTGTACCTGTGTACATAGCCTTCATCATGTTTGCATAGTCTTCCGGAGTACCTGTGGGGAAATGGAGGTTCCACTCGTTGTGAGCTTCAACCGCCAGGTTTGCACCTTTCATATGATTGGTAAGCCATGCACTGAAGTTTTCATAACCTTTAAGCTGTTCCTCTGATTTGAGAGGCTCTTTTGCTTCATGATACGGAGAACCGTCACTGTAAATGTGACATGGCATATAATCAAGACCGTACTGACGGCACAAATCAACCGCCAGCTGTGTTGTTTCACGCATTTTATACTGACCGGCTGAATGTTCGTTATCTACCCAACGGATTGCTTCACGAAGTGAGCTGTAACCTGCTTTTTTTGCAAGCTCTACAATCGCATAAGGGTCGTACGGGAATACGTCCGCTGTTTCGATATGGATATTTGTACATGCACGGTAGTTTGTTTCTCTTGCTTCACGGCTGCGTGAGCATTTTACTGTTGCTTCGCCTTTAATTCCTTCTGCCGAATAAATAACCGTCAGTGTGTGTGGTCCGAAAGGCATATCGGTGAAAGAAAAACCGTGGGTTTTTGTTTCGTTTGCTTTAATAGAAAATTCTTCTGTTTTTTCGCCTACGATTCTTTCATTTTCATCTTTAATGATATATTTTGCTTCAAGTGTGTAATCTTTTGCAAATCTGTTGGTAACTGTTGAGGTGAATTTCATCTCTTCGTCTTCAAAGAAGATGTTACCGTAATTTTCGCTTTTAATCTCTATTTTAAAGGGATTTTTTGTTTCGAGCTTTCTTACTCTTATTGCACCGATTATAATATCGTGTGTACTACCAACACCGGGGTATGTATTTGCATAATATTGGTTGTAGTTTTTGCCGAACATACTTTTATATTCGCCGGTAAATTTATTGTTTCTGTCATGAATACGAGAAGAAACTTTAAAATCCACAAGGTCAAAGTTGTCATCACACTTTGCATCCTGTAAAAGGAATGTTTTTGTTCTCCATTCATGAATCGGGTTGTTCCATCTTCCTTTAGGACCGACGCTTGTCATTTCCCATCCGGCAAATCTGTTGGGCTGTTCCAATGAAGAATAAGCAAGGGCAAACGCCGCCTGACCTTCATCATAATAGTCAACCTCAACCTCAAAACAGGTGCCGTCTTTTAAGTCATAAGCAAATGCCGAGGCAATATCACAGTTGATTGTTGACGCAGGAGCTTTGTCGTCGTTTGGTATTGTCCGGTTGTCGTCACCTTTTAAAACCCAGCCTTTTCTGCCGTCACGTTCTGCTATAATCGGGTCTCTGCCGTCACCCATTGTAACTTCCATACCAATTGTAACCGCTTTTGTATCGGTAAGATTGGCATATATAAGGTTTTCATCAAGTTCTTCGGCAAACACCGCCGGCATTGCCATAAGAGAAACCAGACCCATACAAAGTAATTTTTTAATTGCTTTTTACATTTATGTATCACCTTACCCTTTCACGCCTCCGATTGTAAGCCCGCCCATAATCTGTTTTTGGAAAATGAGGTACATTATCGACGGAGGAATTATTACTATAATCATTGCAACCACATATCTGTCAATTGCCATTTGATTTTTAAGGCTCATCATACGCTGACCGATAACGGTAAAGCGTCCATCATTAAGCAGAAGCATCGGCCAGAAATATTCGCCCCATGCACCGTTGAACTGGAAAATTGTTATAACCGCAATAACAGGAATACTCAATGGAACAACAATTTTAAAGAACATTTTGAGGTTTGAGCATCCGTCAATTTTTGCCGATTCAAAATATGAAATTGACAAAGAGTCAAAATAGCTTTTAAACAGTAGCACATAATAACAGTTTGCACCTGCAGTAAGCCACATTGGCCATAGTGTGTTTGAAAGATTCCAACCTGTTATCGGAAAATTTGTAAATGTCATAAAAAGCGGAACCTGGCTCACATTGTGAGGCAGAAGCATTGTCCACATTATCAGCATAAACACCAATCGTGAACCGCGAGGTTTAAGCCTTGAAATAACGTATCCAGCAAGCCCGCTGCATACAACTGCAAACACAACTTTGCCGCCTGCCATAAGTATTGTGTTTAAATACAGCTTTGCGAAGCCTGTTTCCTCCCAAACGTCAAGGAATTTTTTTATTTCAATTTTTTCAGGCAGAAAAGACGGAGGTATTGCCATAAATTCTTTTGTGTCTTTGAATGAGGACAGTACAAGCCATATAATCGGAACAATACATACTGCACTCAAAATGATTGCGGCAAGTAAAAACAGAGCATGCACAATTTTTGCATGAGCTGTTTTAAACTCTATGTCACATATCATGCCATAATTTTCTTTAACTTTTTTCTTAAATTTACTCATCGACACTCACCTTTTTCTGCACATAAAAATAGAACAATGTCATTATAAACAGCATTATGAATGTAATAACACCAAGAGCAAGAGCCTTTTCGGTTTTAAAATATACAAACGCATATCTGTAAACAAGAAGTGAAAGCGAAACCGAAGCGTTATTAGGACCACCACCGGTCATTGCAAGAGGCTCGTTGAACACCTGGAATACACCGCTGATGTTGTTGATAAGCATAAGAAGAATTATACTGGAAAGTGACGGAAGTGTTATGTGCCATATTCTCTGCCATATGCTTGCTCCGTCTATGTATGCAGCTTCGTACATCTCTTTACTTACACTCTGAAGACTGGCAAGATACATTATAACCGCACCGCCGAAACCAGTCCATGTCATTGATATAATAATATATAAAATTACATTGTTTGCATCATTAAGCCACTGCATCTGCGGAAATCCCATTCCCATAAGAATAGTATTGAAAAGTCCGCCTGCACTGGGATCATAGAAAATTGCCCACATAAGTGATGTTATAATTGCCGGTGCAATTGAAGGAAAATAAATTGCAAATTTAACAAAGCTTTTCATTGTTCGAAGCTCGTTAATCATAATTGCAAAGAAAATTGGAGGTATAAAACCTACCACAATTGAAAGTCCCACATATTTTAATGTGTTAAAAAATGTTGTTTTAAACAGCGTTTCCGAAAGAACCGCTTTATAGTTTTCAAGACCTACAAACTCAATTGGCTCATAGCCCTGAAGTTTATACAGGGACATTCCCATGCCCTGAACAATAGGACGCCATACAAACATAAAAATACAAAAAAGTGCCGGGAGAAAAATAATATAAGCAGATAGATCATTTTTCAGTCTGTACAGCGAACGGCGTGAATTACTAAGTTCTGACTTTGATTTTGCCAACATAAGGCATTTCCCTTTCTGTTTTGCCTGTACAGTCGCATAAAATTAATTATGCGACTGTACAAAACTGATTTGTTTAAAAATTATTCTGCTGTATCGAGGAAGTCTCTCTGGAAGTCAGCCGCTGCTTTTTCAAGAAGAGCCGCCGGATCTGCATTTTCGTTTGTGATAACTTCCTGTATGCAGGAGTCAAGTGCTGCATACAGTTCCTGGCAGTTAACCGGTTCTTCGGGTTTGAGTTTAAGATCTGCCGGAGGATAGTTAAATTCTTTAACGTTTTCAGCGTCAATGTTTGCAAATTTATCAATAACACTGTTTTCAAACGCTGTACGATCTGCACTTTCTGACCAGGGTGAATACTGATAGAAACCGATGGGAAGACCTTTTTCACTTCTTACTTTATAAGAATCTTCCATTGATTTTTTAGCATCATCGCTGATGCCGTAACCCCAGTTTGCGTGGTCAATCCATCTGAATGCCGCATCAATCTGCTCGTCTGTGCTGCCTGATTTAACAACAGAAAGAGTACCACCGACCTGTGCATATCTGCCTGCCGGACCCGCTGGAATAGATGCTACACAGATGTTGTTTGTATCCATTGCATAAATTGTAGCAAGCTCATCCTGCGGAGGAGTACCTATAAACATAGCCGCCTGATCTGTACCGAAATATTTCTGCTGTTCTGTGTTTGTTGCAAAAGATGTTTCCGGAATTACATCATATTTCCATCTCAAATCTTTTATGTACTGGAGAGCTGCTGTACATTCGGGTGAATTAAATGTAGCTTTCCATTTGCCGTTTTCGTCCTGTTTCATGAACTCTGTGCCGTATGACCACGCGATGTTAAGGAAGTTCCAGCCGCCTGTATTGTTTGCTGTTGTGATTACAATACCGTTCTGACCTGTTTTTTCTTTAATGCGAACAGCTGCCTGAGCAAGCTCGTCGTATGTCTGCGGAACTTTGATTGAACCGTCTTCGTTAACTTCGCCAGCCTGTGTAAAGAGGGTTTTGTTTAAGTAAAGACCCATAACATATGATGATTTGGGAACCATGTAATATTTACCTTCTTTACATACAAGGTCTGTAAGCTCCGGTTTGATTTTTTCTTTATAGCCATATTTTTCTACAAACGGTGTAAGGTCTGCACAGTAGCCTGCATCAAGAACACGTTTGCCTTCTGTAAAATATGTTTCATAAAGTGTGGGCAGGTTGCCGCTTGCAGCTTTTGCAAGGAAAGTATCAAGGCTGAATGACCATGTGTCCGGAACAATTTCCACATCCGGGTTTGCTTCTTCAAAACGAGCTTTCATATCCATGTACTGGGCTCTGCCTTTTTCGTTTTTCTCTGACGGCCATGATCCAACCGAAATCTGTGTTCTGCCATCACTACTTTGTCCTTTGTTACCACCACCAGAACAGCCAACAGCTGACAAAGCTGTAGCCGCTATAAGTGCAGCAAGTATAATTTTTTTCATTGCATATTACCTCCAATTATAATTTTATATTTTAAGTGTAACATTTTTTTTGAAACTTTACAAGGTACCAATAGTGATATTTATTGCACTATTACACCAACTTGCGCCAAATGTTGCTTTTATTCTTGACAAAATTTAATAATCTATGATAATATTTAGATGTAAATAAATAATATGTGGAGGTTGCAAAAGATGTTTGATAAATTAAAACGACAGTCAATTATAATTTTGGTTTTTACAATTATGCTAACACTTTTGTGTCTTCTCACTATAAACTACAGTTCATACAGACATATCTTGTATAATGATTTCGTTTCGAAAGCAACTGTTTTTTCTGAGCAACACTCAAAAAATATTGACACTTATTTTCGCCAGCTTGACCAGAATCTTTCAATTTTTATAAGTCACAACGAGCAGATTGCCGACGGCTCTGTTTCGTTTACCGATAACACCGCAATAAGAACTGCTGCCGATAATTTAACAAAGTATAAAAACAATCTTGATATTTATGATGTACTGTTTATTTCTCCTGATGGCGACCAAATTACCGGTTATAACTATTTTAATCATGATGCAATAAAACAAACGGGAATTATTGACCTTATAAAAACCGGCGGAACCTGCCTGTATTTTAACCCGGATATCCCCTACTGCACCGACAGAAACCGCATGGGACGTTCTCCGGAAGATATGCTTCTTTACGGCACAACAGTTAAAGACCAGAGCGGAAATACATTGTTTTATGCTATTGAGGCAATATCTGCAAGAGCACTTATAAATGCAATCAATCACGACAAATATTTCACTAAAAACACCTCGGTTTATCTTGCAGGAGAAAATTTTGTCTACCCGATTGTTGAAAGCAGCAGCTCCGCAATCAAATCACCTATTTTCTCACAGAAAAATGAGGTTATAACCAAGCAGAATCAGCTTACTACAAATACGTACAATGGCACATACAATTTTTCTGTAATTACAAGAACTCCTGCAAACGACAATTCTCTTTTTTCTAGCATTCTGACACCGGCATTGATTCTTTTATATCTGTTTATCGGTATAGCCTGCATTTTCCTTGCAAAAACTATCATTGGCTATATAACAGAGCCACTTGAAACAATTTATATAAAAATGAAACACACAGATTTAGAGTAACGGAGATGTGAAATAGCATGTATAATGTTATTATTGTTGATGACGAAAATATCGTACTCAAAGGATTGAGCAGCTTTATAGACTGGGAAAAATACGGTTTCAAAATAACCGGTCAGTGCCGCAGCGGCTCTCAGGCATGGGATTTGTGCCGTAAAACCGAGCCGGAGCTTGTTATAACCGACATCCGCATGAACGACGGGGACGGACTTACACTTATTGACAATATCCGCGCCTCCGATTTGCAGACCGAAGTTATTATACTGACGGGATTTGAAGACTTTCATGTTGCAAAATCCGCAATTGAGCACAATGTTCATCAGATTCTTTTAAAGCCTCTCAAAGAAGAGGAGCTTTGCTCTGCTCTGATTTCTGTGAAAGAAAAAATTGACCGGCACAAATCAAACCGAAAAATAATGAAAAGCTACATCAACTATAACAATGCCCGTCTTTTGCACCGGCTTCTTAACGAGCCCGATTTAAACGAAGCATCTCTTGCTGAAATCAGCGCTACCTATTCAACCAAACTGCCCACAAGCAGTTATCTTATTGCGCTTATTCACATTGATGCACCTGAAAATCCGGCTTATGAAAAACTGCATATTTCGCTTATTGACGTTATAAACAACGTTTCTCTTACGGACGAGCATTTTATGATTGCAAATATGCTTTCAAACAAGAATATTCCTCTTCTAATTTACGAACAACCCGAAAGTGGGATTGCCGGCATTTTAAAAGTTCTGCATGAAATAAAAAGCGAATTCCGCCGCATTACCGGGCATTCCCTCACAATCGGCACATCGCTTATTTTCAGAAGCATAAATGCAATTTCAAGAGCTTTTGACCAGGCAAAAACATCTCTTGAATATATTCACTATTTCGGTAACGACTGCATAATCGACTACGCTCATCTCCCCGGCGAAAACGGCGACGAGCTGCTTCCGTTTTCACAAAATGACATACTCTCTTTGTGCGGAATGATTAAAAAATTTGATACAGCCGGTGCCACAGAGGTTATAAACAGTTATTTTGCGAAAATACCGAAAATCCGCAATGTAAACATAAATGACGTACGCAACAACATTCTGGAGCTTGCAATTTTTATTCTTAAAGAAAACGTATTTAATACCGTTGCGCTTTCGGAGGTTTTCGGACGCACGCTTGTTCCCGCCATTGAGCTTCAGCAGTTTGACCTTGTAAGCGATATTCACAAATGGATTCTTGATGTGGTGACAAAATTAACCGAGCACCCGGAAGTTTTCATTTCAAACACGTATTCCTCAACCGTGCAGAATGCCATTATTTACACAATGGCAAACTACAGCGAGCCGCTTACCGCTGCATTTGTTGCAAAACAGCTTTATTTAAGCTCCAACCATTTTATGCGTCTTTTCAAAAAAGAAGTGGGCAAAACCTACGGCGAATATTTAACCGAATACCGTATAAGCATGGCTAAAAAATTTTTAAAATCCAATTCTTACAAGGTTTATGAAATAGGCAAAATGGTGGGATACCCCAACACAAAATACTTTAACAGAATTTTCAAAAAATATACGGGACACGTCCCCAGCTATTACAGCAAAGAGGTAGAATAATGCGACACATTTTACGCTATATATGCAGAGTCTGCTCCATACGCAGCATTCTCTTTGTATTTATGCTTTTATTCACCGTTATTCCTACGCTTGCGGTGTTTTTCAGCTTCAAGTCATTTACGCTTGATGTAATTGCCGATAAGTACTTAAATGAATATCTCATGTCGCTGTCATCACACGTTGAATATAATTTTTCAGCCTTTGAAGAACAGCTTACAAAATGTTATCTGAACCTTGCCCTTTATCCAAAAACGCTTTCTTCACTCGAATCGGGCAAAGGTGTTGACAAGCTGCTTGAAACCACTTTTTCGGATGACCCTGCTGTTTCCCGTGCAGAAATAATCACCCAAAACGGCATTTATTCTTACAGCAGCGACGGCAAAGACTTTGAATTTCACTCACATGTAAGCAGCGAATTTATAGATTCCTTTACACCTCTTGGATTTCAGATAATGGGTGGTGTAATTTCCGAAAACGGCACAAATTACATTGTTACCGGCAGACCGGTTCACAACTATTATTCAAGCCGCAACATCGGTTATATTCTGTTTTATACAGACGAAAATTACATAAACTCCCTTTACCGCGACCTTAAAACCGACAACAGCAGTATTTTTATTTCGGTAAACGGACATGTTATATCTCATGACGACAACTCGGTTATCGGCAAAGAGCTTTTTATACCCGAATCGGTTTTCACCTCGGACAATTCCGAGCTTACACGGACACTCACCAACAGAACACGCATAAAAAACACATTTTCCGACAAAATCGACGTTATCAGCATTGTATCTTATGATGACCTTTTCGGAATAATAAATTCCCTGAACCGTCTTATAACCGCCATTCTTATTATTGCGGTAATTTTCATGCTTTTTGTCAGCATGATAATCTCAAAAAACTGTATGCGTGCAGTAGGTCAGCTTAACATCAATATGGCAGAATTTTCTCTCAACCCGCAGTATTATACTCCCAAAAACCCAAGAGGAGAAATTGCAGCACTTGAAAACCGTTTTAACGAAATGGTTAAAAAAATCAAAGAGCTTATGCGCAAAAACGAGGAAGAACGAGAAAAGAAGCACATTGCCGAGCTGTGTACATATCAGGCACAAATCAAACACCATTTTGTTTATAACGCCCTTGATATTATTTACTGGAAAGCACACGAAAAATCACAGCCCGAAATTGAAAAAATCGTCCTTGCGCTGGCATCGTTTTTCAGAATCAGTCTCAGCAGCGGCGACAACTTTATAAAGGTCAGCGATGAAATTTCTCATGTGAAAAATTATCTCATAATCGAGCAGATGCGATTTGACGATATGTTTGAATGGGAGTTTGATATTTCCGATGAAATAACCGACATTTATGTGCTGAAAATAATTCTTCAACCGGTTGTTGAAAACTGTATAAAACACGGTTTTAAGGACATTAAATACAAAGGAAAAATCCTGATAAAAGGTTATCTGCGTGACAAAGACACTCTTGTTTTTGATATAATTGACAACGGCAGAGGGTTAGAGAAAAATCCTCTTACCGAAAAACCGCAAAGCCGAAGCGAAAAAATCGGCTACGGTCTTTTCAATATTGATGAGCGCTTGCGTTTTGAATACGGAAAAGAAAGCAAAATCAGTTTTCTTGACACAAACGGCAAGGGAACTCACGTTGAAATTGTTATAAAATTAAAAAATACCGAAAAAACTCCGGAAATTGGTACTGAGCGTTTTTAAGGATAATTTTAAACCCGAAACAAATTTTTGTTTCGGGTTTTGTTATATTCAGAGACAATATAATCAATAAAACTCCATTTTTCTGTATTGCTGAGGAGACACCGAGTATTTGGCTTTAAACAGCTTGCTGAAATAAAACTGATCGGGTATTCCCACTTTTTCTGCAATGCTTTTTATGCTGTCATCAGTATGATGCAAAAGTTCACAGGCAACAGACAATCTGTACTCGTTAAAGTATTTTATCGGCGAACTTCCTGTTGTTTTTTTGAAAACCGAATATAAATTAGATTCAGACATTTTAATAACATCAGCCATTTCGCACACGCTGATGCTTTTCATATAATTGGCTTTGATAAATTCGATAACAGGATGTATTAAATAGTTGCGATATAAAACTTTTTCGGTAGCTATCTGTAATAAATGCTTGATCATATTATACAGACAACACATTTTGTCACAAACATTATCCGCTGCTTCGCATTCATCAAAATCTTTATCGAAAATTGCTGAAAATTCTTTATCTGTAACAACAGGAAAATCAAAAACATCATCAAGACGGTATGTATTATTAATGATTACATCTAAAAAAATATATCTTGCTGTAAATTTATTGAGTTTTTTATCTGCAAAATGAGTTATTTTTTGAGTAACATGTGATGGAGCAATAAAAAACACACCTTCTCCTGTAGAATATTCATCCCCGTTGTCAAGCTTTATTCCGTAGGAACCAATTTTTGATTGCACTATTGATAAATAAGGCAGTTGTTTTATATGAACAAGGCCATCATTTGTTGATGATGTAAATCCCGAAAAATTATAATATTTTATATCAATACTTTTAATCTCCATAAAATCACCTCAATAGTATTATACATATTTAAAATAGATTTGTCAATGGACAAAATTAATATTATTGGGTATAATTTAAGCAAATATTAAATATGGAGGTTGTTTATATGGAGTTTTATACATATTCTGATCTTAAAAGACCTATACGGTTAAGTGAAAAGACAAGACAGTTTGCATATGAATCGTTAAATCACAAATACGGGCTTGATACTCACAAAACACCAAGTGTTTCATTAAATCACATAGAAAATTTTAAAAATATGCCTGAAATCGAAAAATATAATGCTGCAATTTATGAAATCGTTACAAAAGCACCCGTCAGAATTTGTGAAAATGAAAAACTCAGCGGTTCTGCCACACTAGGAAAGGCAATTTCGCACATAGTTCCTGCACAATATAACAATAGCGACATCTGGAGTTCTATAAGCCATTTAACTATTGATTTTGAAACTGTTGTAAAAAAAGGCGTAAACTTTATCCGTGATAAGGTTGAAGAATCGTTAATAAAATATGCAGGAACCGAAAAAGAACCATTTCTTAAAAGCTGTGCTCATTGCATTAACTGCATGGAAATATACCGTTTAAGATACCTGGAAGAGCTAAAAAACAAAGACGGATATGAACAGAATTATCAGAATTTAACACTTGTCCCATTTGAGCCTGCAACCAACTTTTATGAAGCGGTGCAAAGCATTTGGTTTACATTTGCCTTTGTTCGTCTTTGCGGAAACTGGCCGGGTATTGGAAGAATTGACCGGCTTTTAGGCGATTATCTCGAAAACGATCTTAAAACGAAAAAAATAACTTTAGATGAAGCAAGGGAAATTCTTGCACACTTTTTTATAAAAGGCTGCGAATGGGTAAGTGGCGGAGATTATGGCAGCGGCGATGCACAGCATTATCAGAATATTCTTCTTGCAGGCATTGATGAAAACGGCAATGAAGTAACAAATACCGTTACCTATCTTGTTCTTGATATATTGGAAGAATTAGGAATAAGCGATTTCCCAACAACGGTTCGTATAAATAAAAACACCGACACAAAGCTCCTGGAACGCATAGCCGAGGTTATACGCTTTGGAGGCGGAATCATCGCTGTATATAACGAAGATTTGATTATTGAATCATTAACGGATTACGGATATTCTCTGACCGAAGCCAGAAAATTTGCAAATGACGGGTGTTGGGAAATTCAGATTCCTGGGAAAACGTATTTTATTTATCAGCCATTTGATTCTTTGAAGATATTACAGCAAGATACGTTGAATGGCTATAATGACGTTATATTTGAATCATTTGATGATTTGTATGACAAATATATCAAAGATTTAAGAAATAATGTAAACAGATTAAAGCTTGATACACATAACCTGTTTTTTAACTCCGGTGTTCCTACCAATGATTGGGATTGGAATTGGAAACCGGCAACACGATGTACTGTTGTTTCAATTTTTGAAGGCGGCTGTATTGAAAAAGGCTTGTCTTATTTAGAGGGCGGACCTGTTTATAATGTTGTTTCTCCTCATATTGGGGGCTTGCCCGATACCATCAACAGCTTGTATGCCATCAAAAAGCTTGTGTTTGATGATAAGAAAGTAAGTTTTTCAGAATTTAT
>JAZNOL010000073.1:0-3170 GCA_045580815.1 Clostridia bacterium
ATAACAGAGATTTCTTTCAACTGCGGTTTTTGTGATTCCAACTATTTTTCCACCGCTTTTAAAAAGAAATATGGCATATCTCCGAAGCTTTACAGAAACAAATATGTCAACAAGGAATATGATGCATATTCAGAAAATTAACTAAAAAAACAGCGGAATTTTCAAACGAAAATTCCGCTGTTTTTATTGTTTTTACAGCACTTTGTAGCCCTGGCCTTCTACTGTTTTTTTGAGTATTTCGTCAGCCAAATCTTTAGTCATAATCACCTTTGCAGTGCCTGTTTCGTGGCTTGGAACAACCTCTGTTACTCCGTCTAATTCCTCCAAACATTTTTTGACTCTTGCCTCACAATGGGGGCACATCATACCTTTGATTTGCAAAATTTTCTCCATTTTTATTTCTCCTTTTTTTACATTTTTCAGCACTTTTTTGTCATATTTTTCACTTTTAATATTAATCATATTAAGGCGTAGAGCATTGGTCACTACGCAAAAGCTCGAAAGACTCATCGCTGCAGCCGCAAACATCGGATTTAAGCTGAGATTGAAAAACGGAACGAAAACTCCGGCTGCCAGTGGAATACCGATGATGTTATAAACAAATGCCCAGAACAGATTCTGATGAATATTACGAAGTGTTGCACGGCTAAGGCGTATAGCGGCAGGAACATCAGACAAAGAGCTTTTCATAAGCACCACGTCTGCCGCATCTATTGCAACATCTGTGCCTGCTCCGATTGCAACTCCGATATCCGCACGAGTAAGGGCAGGGGCGTCGTTTATTCCGTCACCCACCATCAAAACCTTACCTTTTAGTTGCAGTTTTCGTACAGTGGCTTCTTTGCCGTCAGGCAGAACATCGGCTATAACCTCATCTACACCTGAAATTTTGCCGATTGCATCAGCCGTCTTTTGATTATCTCCCGTCAGCATAACGACGTGTATCCCCATATTTTTCAAAGCCTTTACCGCATCGGGGCTATCTTCCTTGATTGTATCTGCAACGGCGATTATTCCGAGAAACTGTTCATCATAGCAGAAAAACAAAGGTGTTTTGCCTTGTTCTGCAAAACTTTCGGCAATATTTTTTGTTTTAACTTCAATTATTATTTTTGTACCGATGAATTTTATATTTCCACCGCAAAGCTGTTTTCCGTCATAAACCGCCGTCAGTCCATTGCCTGCAAGGGCTTCAAAATCTGTTACTTCAACCGCAGAAACGCCCATTTCTTCAGCCTTTTTAAGCACTGCGTATGCGAGAGGATGTTCGCTTTTTTTCTCAAGTGAGCAGGATAGCCGCATCAGCAAGGATTCATCGATGCCATCAGCACAGTAAATATCCGTAACCTCAGGTTCTCCCTTGGTAATCGTGCCTGTTTTATCAAGAACTGCAGTCTTTATTTTTCCGGTCTCCTCTAGCGAAACTGCCGTTTTGAACAATATTCCGTTTTTTGCACCAAGTCCGCTTCCAACCATTATGGCAACAGGTGTTGCAAGTCCAAGAGCGCACGGACAGCTTATGACAAGCACGGATATTCCCCTTGAAAGAGCAAATCCAATAGTTTCGCCGCACAAAAGCCACACTAGTGTTGTAATAACAGCAATCGTAATGACAACTGGAACGAAAATTCCTGACACCCTATCGGCAACCTTTGCAATCGGTGCCTTTGTGGAGGCAGCATCGTTTACCATACTTATAATTTTTGAAATTGCAGTATCTTCGCCGACTCTTGTTGCTTCACATTTTATAAAGCCGGACTGATTTACTGTAGCCGCAGAAACGAAGTCTCCTTTTTCTTTATCTACCGGTATGCTTTCGCCTGTCAGTGATGATTCGTTGACTGCGCTTGAGCCGTCTAGAACCACACCGTCAACCGGAATGCTCTCTCCTGGGCGGACAACAAAAACATCGCCGATTCTTACTTGTTCAACAGGAACTGTAATTTCATTACCATCACGCAAAACGGTTGCAGTTTCCGGAGCAAGACTCATAAGACTTTTGAGTGCATCGGTAGTCTTTCCCTTAGACCTTGCTTCAAGCATTTTTCCAACAGTTATAAGAGTTAAAATCATTGCCGCAGACTCAAAGTAAAATTCGTGCACCCATTTCACAACTGCAGTACTATCACCAATCTGCTGTGCATTTGTCATCGCAAAAAGTGCGTAAGTGCTGTACACAAAAGACGCGCCCGAGCCAAGCGCCACAAGTGTATCCATATTCGGAGCCTTATTCCACAGACTTTTAAAACCGCTTATAAAAAACTTTTGGTTTATAACCATTATTACCGCGGTGAGAATAAGCTGCAAAAGTCCCTGCGCAACATGATTTTCAGCCAAAAAATCAGGCAACCGCCAACCCCACATCATATGCCCCATTGAAAGGTACATCAAAACCGCAAGAAATATAAGTGAAGAAATCAGCCTTTTTTTCATCAACGGAGTTTCCCTATCCTCAAGAGCATCAGTTTTTTTTGGATTTTGCTGCCCTTTTTCAGAGGCTCCGTAGCCTGCTGATTCAACAGCGGAAATTATTTCGGCAGATGAGGCTGTACCCTCAACCGACATTGTATTTGTAAGAAGGCTTACAGAACACGATGTTACGCCATCAAGGTCGCTAACAGCTTTTTCGACACGGGAACTGCAAGCCGCACAGTTCATACCTGTTACATTATATTGTTTCATATTTCACCTCTTGATACAGAGTATATTTTTTATAATTATAGCACTTTTTGATTAAAAAGTATAGTATTAATAAAAATTTGATTTTTATTGTACTTTTTAAAAAAGTGTCCCGTCGGAGACAAATATAAAACTAAAAAACTGTGATAAAGCAAAATTATCACAGTCCTTTAAATAACTTATCAATTTTAATCAAACATAGGGGTTGAAAGATATCTTTCGCCCGTATCAGGCAAAAGAACAACGATGATTTTGCCCTTGTTTTCAGGTCTTAAAGCAAGCTTTGAAGCCGCAAAAGCCGCCGCTCCGGAAGAAATTCCAACAAGTATTCCCTCTTTTTTTGCAAGTGCGTTCCCTGTCTTGTATGCATCCTCTTCCCTGACTGTTATAATTTCATCATAAACAGAAGTGTCAAGCGTGTCGGGGACAAAGCCTGCTCCTATTCCCTGAAGCCCGTGGGGGCCTGCTTTTCCGTCAGTAAGAACTGGTGA
>JAZNOL010000074.1:0-3284 GCA_045580815.1 Clostridia bacterium
AGCGTCTGTTTATAATAAGCAAAAGCGCCATAACCGCCACAAACATAATTGTGGAAAGTGCGTTTATGCTTGGGTCTATACCTTTTTTTGCCATATTGTAAATGTGAACGGAAAGGGTGTTAACACCCGCACCTCTTGTGAAAAAGCTGATTACAAAATCGTCTATCGAAAGTGTAACCGAAAGCAAAAATCCCGAAATTACACCCGGCATAATTTCCGGAAGAATAACGTGGAAGAATGTGTATACTCCGCCTGCTCCAAGGTCTTCGGCTGCCTCAAAGAGATGTTCGTTCATCTGTTGGAACTTCGGCAATACTGAAAGTATAACATACGGGATGTTAAACGAAATATGCGCAATCAAAAGGGTCACAAAGCCTCTTTGCACATTGCACGCCAAAAACAACAGCATAAGAGAAACACCTGTTACAATGTCCGGATTCATAACCGGAAGGTATGATATGTTCGACAAAATTGTTTTTGGTGTCTTTTTCATATAATGCATTCCGAAAGCAGTTATTGTGCCCACAACTGTTGCAATAATTGCGGAAATCAAAGCGATAAGAACAGTGTTCAAAAGCGCGTTCATAATCGCACTGTCCTGAAAAAGCTCCTTGTACCATTTGAGTGTGAAACCGCCCCACTGTCCTCTTGAACGTGAGTTATTGAACGAAAACAGCATAAGAAGAATTATTGGAGCGTACAAAAACAGAAATATCAGCCCTACATAAGCTTTTTTCAGTATTTTCAAAACAATCCACCTCCCTGACTTTCCTCGGGATTAAGCTTGTCTGAAATTGCCATGGAAATAAGAATGACAATCATAAGCAATAATGAAAGGGCAGAACCGAAGCCCCAGTTGTTTGCAAGCATAAACTGTTCTTCGATTATGTTTCCAATCATATTTTGTTGCCCGCCACCCAAAAGCTTTGTGATAACAAAGGTTGTAACCGCAGGCATAAAAACCATAGCTATGCCTGAATATACGCCCGGCATACTAAGCGGAAATATTATTTTTACAAAGGTCTGGAGTTTGTTTGCACCCAGGTCTGATGATGCCTGCACAACGCTTTTGTCAATCTTTTCCAAAACTGTGTAAATGGGCAGAATCATAAATGGAAGATAGTTGTATACCATACCTAAGAGTACAGCTCCCTCGTTGTACAAAAATTTGTACGGGCCAAGACCGAACAAGGACAACAATCTGTTGAGAACACCGTTTGTTTCCAAAATTGTAAGCCATGCATATGTTCTTAGCAAGAAGTTCATCCACATCGGAGCAATAACCAAAAACATCAATGTGTTTTTTCTTTTAAAATTAGTGCCTGAAAGTATCAATGCGATTGGATAGCCTAAAATAAGACAAATCACAGTGCAGTAAAACGCAACTTTAAAGGAATAAAGTATAACTTTCAGGTATTGAGGCTGGAAACAACGCATTAAAAATTCAAGCGTAAAAGTTCCTGTTTCCCTGTCATACACGCTGTACACAAGCACCATAACAAGGGGAATTACCGTGAAAAGCAACGCCCACAGCGAGTAGGGATAGGCAGTAGATGATTTTTTCATTTATCTTACCGCCTTTCTCATGATGTGAATTTCATCAGGGAATATGTTAAGGCCTACCTCCGTTCCTTTCGGAGCCATTGCGGTGGAATGAACAGTCCATGTATATCCGTCAGACACAATTTTCATTTCGTAATGCACACCTTTGAAGATTACGGATTCAACCCTGCCCGCAAGCATTCCGTCACTTGGATTGCTGACAAATTTGATGTCCTCGGGGCGGATTACAACGTCAACGGGCTCGTTTTCATCAAACCCCTTGTCCACACACACGAAGTTTTTGCCCGAAAAGTTAACGAGCAAATCCTTTTTCATAACGCCGTCAATAATATTGCTTTCGCCGATAAAATCAGCCACAAAGGCGTTTTCCGGTTCGTTATATATGTCCACAGGAGTACCCATCTGCTGAATTTCGCCGTCTTTCATAACGACGATAGTGTCAGACATAGTAAGAGCTTCCTCCTGGTCGTGCGTAACGTAAATAAATGTGATTCCAAGCTTTTGCTGAATCTTTTTAAGCTCTGTCTGCATACTTTTTCTAAGCTTTAAGTCAAGTGCACCAAGGGGCTCGTCCAAAAGCAAAACCTCCGGCTCGTTTATAAGAGCGCGCGCAATGGCAACACGTTGCTGCTGACCACCGCTCAGCGAGGTTACAGAACGTTTTTCATAACCTTTGAGGTTGATAAGCTCAAGCATTTCTTTAACTTTTTGGTCTATTATATTTTTCGGTGTTTTTTTGATTTTAAGACCAAAGGCCACGTTTTCGTAAACATTCATATGCGGAAAAAGGGCATATCTTTGGAAAACTGTATTAAGATGCCTTTTGTTTGGTGGAACATCGTTTATGTTAACTCCATCAAAAAAAACGCTGCCATCATCGGCACTTTCAAAACCGCCGATAATTCTGAGCATAGTAGTTTTACCGCAACCACTTGGCCCCAGCAACGTAAAAAATTCATTTCTTTTAATTGATAGATTAATTGACTTTAAAATCTGCTCTCCGTCGAATGACTTTGATACGTTTTCTAAACGTATAACCTCTTGTTTCATTTATCAAACCCCTTCCTGTAATTTTACCTTAATATTTGCAAAACACACTATTTTAATAGTATATTTTTTTTTCGGTTTTGTCAATATATAAATTGAAATTTGTAAAAAAATATGTTATTATAAAATAAATATTATTTAAAATAACGTTTTTGGGGATTCGATATTTTTATTATTGATGTGGAGAGGATGATTATATGGAAAAAATAAAGCAACGTGAGTCTAACTTGGAATTGTACCGCATAATAGTTATGCTGTTGATAGTAGCTCACCATTATGTTGTAAATTCCGGACTTACCAGTGCGGGAGGACCAATATCGTCAAATATGTGGTCAGCCAAATCGCTTTTCCTTTTAGTTTTTGGAGCATGGGGAAAGACGGGTATTAATTGCTTTGTTTTGATAACTGGATATTTTATGTGTAAATCACAAATTACACTCAAGAAATTCTTGAAACTTATTTTACAGATAATGTTTTACAGGATTATAATTAATTCGATTTTTTGGATTACTTCATACAAACCTATAAGTTTGGTTGGCTTTTTGAAAGTAATTACTCCAATCAGAACGATTGATACTGGTTTTAGTTCAGCCTATCTCGTGTTTTTCCTTTTTATACCGTTTCTTAATATATTAGTAAAAAACATGACAGAAAAACAACATATACTTTTATTG
>JAZNOL010000075.1:0-22260 GCA_045580815.1 Clostridia bacterium
TTTGCCAAAACAAAAGAGCACCCTGCGAGGGTGCTTTTTGTTTTGCATAAAATGATGGGATTGAAGCCCTGAGAGGGCACGAGCCGTAAAGCAAAACAGTCCGGTGGAATGTTTTACAGGCGAGTGGTGCGCAGGCGGGTACCGAAAGGCAAAGCCTTTGGGTCGTCAAGCAGAAAAGAATGCGAAGCAGTCTTTATCCCTTACGGGTCACCATAACAGATACAATAATGCCGCTTGATGTTGAGCATATTGATGAAATATGCGCAGATATAAAAAATCAGTACGAAAACGGGATTGCAACCTGTGCTCTGTTTTGTATGACACTTGTTCCTGAAGGCAATCCACCGGTAAACAAAGCAAAAATAATGAGCCGGCAGTATGATTTGTTTAAAGAAAAGCTGTCAGAAGCAGGTGTGCCGAGCGGAGTGCTTGTGCAGGCATCAATCGGTCACGGCAGGTTGCTTGCCGCAGGATTTCATTCAATTAAAATTATCGGAAATACTACTAACAAAACAATATGTTAAAATAGTTATCCATATTATAGACATAAGGGCATTGCCTCAATGTGGTGAAAAATCACGTATTGAGGCAATGCCCTTTTTGTGTGCATAAAGCGAATGTTAAGGGAATTTCGAATTTATGTATGCTTCGCTAAAGAGATAACCAAACGCACAATAACAGCACGGTGTGGTAACAATGAGGTAGGTGGTTATGAAGGTGCCGTAAGATGGGTTTGTCATCTTGCAAAAATGTATTGATTTTAGTTTTAAACTGTGATATAATCGAAGTGTAAACATTTAAACAGTAGGGATAAATATGTCGCAAAGGCTATTAACGGATAGATTTAATATTCCCCCTGTTGGTCAATAAAATTATTACTGATAAGGAGCAAAAAAACATGGACGCAAGACAGTTAAGAGTTGAAATTTTTGAGGGAACACAACAGTTATATCAGGATAGTGACGTATTAAAAAATGCCGTGGATAAATCACGCTCTGAGCAAAAAATATATTGGGAGGGCGAGAAAATAGATTTTGAAAATCCTCGTTTTTCTTCCCCTTTAAAGCTTGTGGTGTCTAAAGAAAAAACTGTAGGAGCGGCAAGAAAATACGCAAAAACAGGCAAAAAAGTCGGCATACTTAATTTTGCTTCCTCAGTTGCTCCCGGAGGCGGAGTGTTAACCGGAGCACAGGCTCAGGAAGAAAGCATTTGCCGTGTTTCAACACTTTATTTTGCTTTAAGCGACAAAAATACCGCAGGAAAATTTTATGACAGGCACTGGGAATTGATACACCGAGGTCAGTTCAACAGACGAAACACAGATGATATTATTTATACTCCCGGTGTTACGGTAGTTCGTGACGATTCCAATGATGAAGCCCTGCTCCCCGAAAATGAGTGGTATCAGGTTGATGTAATCACCTGTGCTGCTCCCGATATCCGCAGTGTCGGAGATGAAACCGAATATAATCCCGAACAAAATGAGCTTTACAGAGAATTTGTCAAGCGCTGGAAATGTATACTTTGCGCAGGTGCGAAGCATAAAGCGGATGTGCTTATTTTAGGAGCTTTCGGATGCGGTGTATTTGCCAATCCGCCAAAACTTGTGGCAGAAGCCTTTTGTGAGGCGGTAAAGGGATTTGAAAACTATTTTGAAACTATAGAGTTTGCTATATACAGTCCGAGAGAAAACGATGCAAACTATGATGCTTTTAAAAATATAACAAAAAAACAAGGAGTAATATGTGAATGAAAGAATTAATGGGCGGAACAATTCTCAGTGCTGTGTTACTGTATATCATCGATATGGTTTTGCTTAAAATTTTTCCCCACGTTCCAAATATAAAATTTGGTGTCGTTTTTTTAAGTTTCTGTTTTTCACCTGTGGTAATTGTTTTTGTTACTAAAGCTTTAGATTGTTTAAGAGATATTAAACGAAAACCAAAGAAAGCAAATTCGGCAACGACCATTGTGAATGAAAAGAAAAAATTAACACCTACAGTAAGTATTCAAAAGACACAAGATGATAATAAGGTTGAAAAAACCAAGTCGCAAACGGAAGTTAAACCTGTGGTAAATACAGATAATACAGAATTAGCAGAACTTAAAAGAGAAGCGAATTCCGGGGATTCACGGGCTCAATATGGTCTTGGAATGTGCTATAAATTGGGAGACGGTGTCCCGGTTGATGATCGAAAAATGGTGAAATACCTTACGGCTGCCGCAAAGCAAGGATATGAGTATGCACAGTATGAAATGGGGCGCTTATATGAATTAGGGCGTGGTGTTGCATATGATGCAGATAAAGCCTTGTATTGGTATGAAAAGTGTTTTGAAAAAATAAATTCAATGCCATGTACTTCTCCGTTGAAAGATTATTCCAAGGAACGAATCGAAATTTTAAAAAGCAAAACACGTGTTTCAAAGAAATCAGGTAAAGACAAACGGGAGGAATATGAATATCTTTTCCCCTTTGAAGCGGAGCTTAAAGAAGATGGCAAAGAGCTCCTCAGACAAAATGTTTTGCTTGCAGAAACAGGTGACGTCAATGCAATACATCATGTTGGGGTTGCATATTTTTATGGCTACGGCATTAAACAGAACCGGGAAAAAGGATTGATTTTACTTCGCATTGCTGCTCAAAAAGGTAATCCGTGCACGCAGTATATGCTGGGCAAGCTGTATCAGAACGGCGGGTTGGTTAAACCTGATTGTGAAAAAGAAAAAGAGCTTTTTGAAATGGCTGCAGAACACGGAGATTTTGATGCACAGTATGAATTAGGAGGATTATATAAAAAAGGAATTGTGTATCAAGACCGCACAATTGTCCCCAAAGATACAGATAAAGCAAAAGAATGGTACAAAAAAGCTGCTCAAGACGCTTCTTTTTGCCGTAAAGCTTGTGTCAGGAGCCATATTAATGACATAGAAAACGGAACAGATAAAATGCATCGTTATTACGAGAAGAATTATGGTGGCGGAATCAACGCAAAAGTGCATTTCTATGATAAACCCGAAAGAAAGTTTATCGATCAAAGTCACAGTCTTAAGAATTTAGAAGACAATGATATTTGTGTATACAGTCTTACTCCCAAAGGAGAAAAATCCCCTAAATGGTTAATTGTAAAGGTAACCATGGCAGGGTGTATGGAACGCTATTTTAACGATAGGGTGAAAGCTACAGAGCAGCGTTGTGTAATTATGGAAAAGATGGATTATGAAAAAACAAGCCCAATGAATTTGTTTGGAATAGTAAGAGATTTGACCAGTATATTACGGTATAATATCAGAATTGGAACAGAATCAAATTTTTATAAAGACAATGGTCTGTTTTCCGATAAACTGGAAGCAAAAGACTTTTTCTCAATAGAAGTTGACTCCAAATCCAAAGAACCGGGTGCAGAAATATACCTTCGTGACAAGGAATATTTTTTGAATAGCGATAAGAAAACGGAAGTAACCGAGTCTCAAACATCGGCCGAGACCATTGCGAATACGAAAAAAAGTGAGAGTGTAAACGGCAAGCATGGTAGGTTGATATTTAATGATCCGTATGGTAAGTTTACAAACCAAACCGCTTCTGTACCTAAAGATTACGATATTGAGATTGGCGTACAGGCAAAAAACGGACATCCTGTTGCATTGACAATTAAGGTAACAGGACGTAAGTATGAGAACGAAAGTAATACTAACTCTTACTTCAAAGCAGACTATAACATGCTCCAGGTGAAGGATTTTCCGTTGGTGGCGGTGCAAATGACAAAATGCTTTGACGTGGATTTTTCAGATGGAAAAAAAGAAACTTACAGAGCTTTAATTGGAAGCAGAATTAAGACAATAACCAAGGAACAATATGAATCGCTTGGTTTTGATTTTAAGGTAAATGAAAAGAAACATGAAGCCAATGACAATCAAGACAAGCTCTCCGACCAGACATCTGCTTTGATAATTCCCGAAGGGACAACGGAAATAATAACTCGTAAGTTTAAATATCGTAAGGACATTGTTTCTGTTGTTATTCCAAAAGGAGTAAAAACAATTGGAGAGGCCGCATTTAAGAATTGCGAAAATTTGAAAACTATACACATTCCCGACAGCGTGAAAAGGATTGAAAATAACGCCTTCGGAGGGTGTAAAAATCTTACTTCTGTGGTTATTCCCGAGGGAGTAACAACAATTGAACCATGGACATTTGCCGGATGTGCGAGTCTTGAAACTGTGGTCATTCCGGAAAGCGTAACAGCCATAAATGACAAAGCGTTCTTTGATTGTAAAAGTTTGAAAAATGTACATATAAGCAGTTTGAATGATTGGTTTAATATAGAATTTGAGAACTTTTTTTCAAATCCTTTGAGTTATGCAGAAAAATTATATGTAAACGGAGAGGCTGTAACCAAGTTTGTTGTTCCCGAAGGTGTAACAGAAATAAAATCATATAGCTTCTATGATTATAAAGGGCTGAGCGAGCTGGTGATTCCCAAAGGCGTAACGGAAATTGGAAACTACGCTTTTTCAGGATGTGAAAATCTGACTTCCGTAAAAATTTCCGAAGGCGTTACTGCAATTGGAAGCTACGCTTTTTCAGGATGTAAAAATCTGACAGCTTTGACAATTCCCGAGGGAGTAACCACAATTGACCATGGAGCCTTTGCCGGGTGTGAAAACCTGACTTCCGTAAAAATTCCCGAGGGAGTAACCACAATTGACCATGGGGCCTTTTCAGGATGTAAAAACCTGACTTCCGTAAAAATTCCCGAAGGCGTTACTGCAATTGATAGCAGAGCCTTTTACGAGTGCGTAAAGCTGACAGATGTTAAAATGCCCGAGAGTGTAACGGAAATTGGTGCAATAGCCTTTTCCGGGTGTGCAAATTTAAAAACTATAGTTATTCCTGACAGTGTGAAGACAATGGGACATAGCGTATTTGACGGGTGTATAAATCTGAAGTCAGTAGTGATTTCAAAGAGTATCTCAGAGATAAAATTTCAAACTTTTAAATTATGCGAAAACCTGTCTTCAATAAAAATTCCCGAGGGAGTAACCAAAATTGACGAAGGGGCTTTTTCCGGGTGCGTAAAGCTGACAGATGTTAAAATTCCTGAGAACGTGGAATATATAGGAAAGGAAGCTTTTGCCCGTTGCTTTAATCTTAAAACAGTTGAGTTTCCGAAAAGTGACCCTGAGATAAATCCCACCGCATTTTTAGGATGCAACTGTATAAACGAAGAAATCAAGGTGGAAATAGACCGGATAGTTAAAAAAATTCTTCCTCTCGAAGAAATGGAAGATTATATACCTCCTTACGATGAATCGTTTTACAAAAGTGTACTGCTCAGCAGAGAAAATGAATCGAAAATGAGCTATGGGAATGGAATATTAAGTATAGTCGATCATAGGGGAAGATATATGGGAATGCAGGATGTTGCAGGCGGATTTTTAACCGGTGTATGTATCGATATTTCCACTCAGGGACCTGACGATAATCCGACCGCCGTGGTTATTACAGTTTATGATAAAGAAGATGCAGGCAAAAATTTCGAAGATATCAAATTTGTTACAACAATGAAAGCAGATTATGAAAAAACAGCAACGCAATTGGGCTTTAAGATATTTGTAGAAGCGGCGAAAAATACATACTATATGAATAGGAAATATAATAAAAAAGGTGCATATTATTACGTATGTACCGGCATCGAAAGATACAGGGTAACGTCCGAAACGTTTAATAATCCAAATCTTGATTTTTCATGGAGTCATTTCAAGGCATTACAGCGTACTTTCTATCTGCTCTATCTTAAAAAGAATCCGGGTGCTTCGTATGATGACTTTGAAAAGTATGTGTGGGATGCACTCCCTCAGGATTATGAAACTCCCCGAGACGATCCGAAGTTCGATGCAAGCATAGAACCGTCACACACCGTGCGCAAAACCGAAAAAAGAATAGCGAAAAACGGAGAATGTTATTGGGTTAAGGCGTGAAAAAATAAGGAGCGAGAATATGAAAAAAGTTGTTGTAATGGGCGGTTCATTTAATCCTCCCACCATTGCCCATCAAAAAATGCTTACATATGTGGTAGAACAGCTTGGTGCGGATAAGGGCGTGTTTGTGCCGTCACCTTATAGTTATGTGCTTGCAAAAATGGAGCAAAAAGGTATGCCGGAAGAAACTTTGTCTGATGAATTACGTCTTGAAATGCTTCGTGCTATGTGCGCGGATGATGCAAGGCTTGATGTGGATGATGTGGAATGTCGCAATCCCGAAAACTGGTACACCACAGAAACCATGAACTATATGCAGGAAAAGTACCCGGATGCCCACATCACCTGCCTCGGCGGTGCTGACAGAGTGCGTGGATATATCAATGCATATCGTTTTATCTCTTTTACAGATAAGTATTCCTATACTGTTGTTACCCGTGGAGATGATGATCCTCTGGCAATTCTCAAAGAAAAGCCTGAGGCTTGGGAACGCAGAGACAGATTCAATATTATTCCTGCACCAAAGGGCTTGGAGGGAATCAGCTCCTCTGCTATCCGCAACAGGCTTCGTGCAGGCGAAGACGGTGCCAAAGAAATGTGCCATCCGAAAGTGTGGGAGCTTTTGATGCGGCATAGAAAAAACAAGTGAGAGCAATGAAACTTGACAAAGGACTGAACAATTTATGCCATTACAAATTATAAGGCAAGATATAACCAAAATGAAGGTTGATGCTATTGTTAACACCACCAACGAAGAAATGGTGGGTTACGGAGGCGTTGATTTTGCTGTGCATGCGGCTGCAGGACCGGAGCTTGGCAAGGAGTGTGCCAAAATAGCTCCGCTTGGGCTGGGCATGGCAAAAATAACAGGCGGATATAATCTGGACGCAAAATATATTATACATACCGCCGGACCCATATGGAGAGGCGGATTTGACGGCGAAAGTATAATTTTAAAATCCTGTTATGAAGAATCACTAAAGCTTGCGGTACAATACGGCTGCGAAACGGTTGCGTTTCCGCTTATTTCGTCTGGTGTGTACGGGTATCCCAAAGACCGTGTGCTTAGCTTTGCAGTTCAGATTATAACAGAGTTTTTGTTTGAACATGAGCTTACTGTTTATCTTTGTGTCTTTGACCGAACATCATATGAATTCAGCCGGAAGCTTTTTGCGGAGATACGTGAATTTATCGATGATGAATATCCCGAAGATCATGGCAGTGATTACACAAGTGCGAGTGTCAGTTTCAGTGCTTCTGTGCGCCGTGCACCGGCATCGGGCAGACGTGTGTTTGAAGAAAGCTGCGAAACGCCGGCTCCGATGCAATGCCCTCGCAGCAGTATCGGTGGCAGGTCGTTGCACGAATACATGAAGTCGATGGATAAGTCCTTTGCGTTTAAGCTTTTTGATTTGATTGATGCACGTGGTATGACGGATGTTGAATGTTACAAAAAGGCTAACATCGACAAAAAAACTTTTTCAAAAATCAAATGTAATCCAAACACATATAAACCCTCAAAACAAACTGCAGTTGCGTTTGCAATAGCATTAAAGTTAAATTTGGATGAAACGCAGGACCTGCTTGCTTCAGCAGGATTGACACTGTCACGCAGCTTTACTTTTGACAAAATAATCAGGTATTTTATCCAAAAAGGAGTTTATGATATTTTTGAAATAAACGAAGCACTTTTTGAATTTGACCAGACGCTTTTGGGATGCTGATTTAAAAGTCTCCCGTCAAGCGACCAATTTAATGTCGGAATAATGTATAATGTGATTGTAAGGTTGAAAAAACCAAACAATCACATTATTTTTTGGAGGTATTTAAAATGAGCGAAAAAGTTAAAAACGGTATTACGGAGTTGGTATTTATTCTGGACAGAAGCGGTTCAATGTCCGGGCTTGAGGGCGACACTATCGGCGGATTTAATGCAATGATTGAAAAACAGAAAAAGCAAGACGGCAAATGTTATGTATCTACGGTGCTTTTTGACAATGTATCCGAGGTGTTGCACGACAGAGTTAGCCTTGCAGATATAAAACCGATGACAGACAAAGAATACACAGTAAGAGGAAGTACGGCGTTAATTGACGCCATAGGCGGAGCGATACATCACATTGGAAATGTTCATAAGTACGCCCGACCGGAAGACGTGCCGGAGCACACGGTGTTCGTAATCACAACAGACGGAATGGAAAACGCAAGCCGCAGGTACAGCAGCGATAAAGTCAAAACAATGATCGAGCGGCAAAAAGAAAAATACGGATGGGAATTTTTGTTTATCGGTGCTAATATTGATGCGGTTGAAACTGCGGCACAGTACGGCATAAGCAGTGACAGAGCCGTAAATTATAACGCCGATAAAATGGGCACACGTATATTGTATGAATCGGTATCTTCGGTTGTGGGCAGCGTGCGTGCAAACAGACCGGTAGCCCAAAGCTGGAGTAAAGATATTGACGAAGATTACAAACAACGCGGAAATTCGGGCAGATAACAAACAATGAGTCATAGCAAAACAAATTCCTTTTGCTACGGCTCATTTTTTATGCAAATTCTTGACATCTGTTATTTTATGCTGTATAATTTAGGTGATCGTGCGATGGCTTGGATAGAGCACATCAGTATTTAAAACACCCAAAAGGAGATATAATTATGACACGAAGTGAGAAAGCTGTAGAAAACCACAAAAAAGGCTACAACTGTGCGCAGGCGGTGGCGTGCGTGTTTGCCGATAAAACAGGAATGAGCGAAGATGTTTTGTTTAAGCTTACCGAGGCTTTTGGCGGCGGTATGGGCGGCACTCAGGGCGTTTGCGGCGCAGTAAGCGGAATGGTCGCCATAGCCGGCGTCGTAAAAAGCTTTGGTGCAGAAAAAATTCCCGAAACAAATAAAGCACAAAGCTATGCTTTTGCCCGTGAGCTTATGGCTGAATTTGAAAATAAAGTTGGCTCAAATATCTGCCGTGATATAAAAGGAGACCACCTTTGCTCCTGCGACGGATGTATAGAAGAAGCCGTTAAAATTTTAGAGAAAAAACTGTAATGACGGAATAAGCAACACGAATTGAATTTTTAAAAAATATTGAATTTCCGTAGGGAACGGTCCGTGACCATTGCGTTTACTTATTCCATATAGCAAATAAAGAGGCTGCTCAAACAGCCTCTTTATATATTTAAGATGTTATGTGTAATTGACGGCGTTTAAAGTGCCTCTTTAAGCGCTTTTGCAAGCTGGTCGGGACAGGATGTGGATTTAAAACCACATTTTATACCTTCAAGTGCAGCAATAATTTCTTCCGCTTTGCGACCTTCTGCAAGCTTTGCAATACCCTGCGTATTGCCGTGGCAACCGCCTGTAAACTTTACGTTGCTTACAATACCGTCATTTATTTCAAATTTAATTTTCATGCTGCAAACGCCTTTTGGTGAGTAAGTGTATTCCATAAAAAACCTCCGTTTTGTTTGATACAATTATTATATCTGTTTTTTTTGCTATTGTCAAGGTTTTTGTTATTCGCGTGATTTTAATCATAAGTCCAAATTCCAAAAAATGTCAATTTTAGATAAAATGGTTGCTATTTTGACACCTATGTGTTATAATAAAATCGTATACAGAAAAATCAAAAAGAGCAAAGGAGACAATACTATGGGAAATGCGTATACCTACACGTACATAATTTTGGCAATGGTGCTTGTGGTTTTTTATTTTATGGCACTTGCAGTTGCCGTGGCAAACTACATAATGACATCCTTATCATGGTACACAATAGCAAAACAACGGCGGGTTTCAATGGCGTGGCTTGCATGGATTCCGTTTTTTAACAACTGGGTTATTGGCGGCATTGCAGACAAATATGACGAGAAAAACGGTATAAAACGAACATGGCGTGTGGCGCTTATTGTGTTGTCTATGCTTGTTTTGATAATGTTGATTATAATGTTTGTTGCACTTTGCAAATTTATAATAGGATTTGGTAATTACGAAATTTATTATCAGTATTACGGATACGAATATACCGAAATGCTTATATATGAGATGATATCATGGATTATCACCATGTATGTTGCACTGTTTGGGGTTGCTTTTTTGTCATCGCCCCTTTACATTTGCCAGTCAATATGCAGTTACAAAATTTATGAATCAACAGTACCCGAAAAAGCTCTCAAATATATGCTTCTCAGCTTGATGGTTCCGCTTGCAAACGGCATTTGTCTTATAAAATGCAAAAACCTAGGATATGCCAAAACAGCACCGGCAGATTCCGGCGAAGTGTACATATCACCGGACATTGTGCTGGCAGATGAGCCGGAGTACGAACGAGGAAATTCGGAAGTTAATCAGTAAAATAATATAAAAATAAAATGACAATTTTTTGCAAAAAAAGGTTGTCATTTTTATTTTGGTGTGGTATAATTTACACATGCAGAAATTTACAACGGTTTTATTATAGATGAAATCCGTTAAGCTTAAATAAAAAGAGGGATACCCATGGAAAAACTTAAAATAACAGACGTAAGAGCCAATCCCGGTGACAGTGCGTTTTTGATAGATGACGGAAAAACCGCAATTATGTACGATTCGGGCTTTGCGTTTACAGGGTACAAAGTTGCGGATAATATCAAAAAAATTCTGGGTGAGCGAAAGCTGGACTACATTTTTTTGACTCATTCCCATTATGACCATGCACTTGGCTCTGTGTATGCTTTAAAATATTGGCCGGATGCTAAAGTGGTGGCAGGTGAATACGCAACAAAAATTTTTGCAAAACCTACAGCAAAAGCTGTTATGCGTGACCTTGACCAAAAATTTGCAAAAACCTGCGGCGTAGAAAATTATGAAGATTTAATTGACAATCTTAAAGTGGACATTGCTGTTTGTGACGGTGACAGCATAAAAGCAGGCGATATGGAGTTTACTGCCATTAATCTGCCGGGGCACACAAAATGCTCGGTAGGGTATTACTGCAAGGCTTTAAAACTGTTGCTCGGCACGGAAACAATCGGCGTTTTTAACGGAGATGACGACGTTGTACCGTCCTATCTTGTGGGATACAAAATGACGGTGGAGTCAATAAAAAAGGTTGAAAATCTGGAAGTTGAAAATATTCTTGTTCCGCATTTTGGACTGCTTGACAGCAATCAGACAAAATTTTATATAAAAAAAGCAAGAGAACGTACAGACTCCGTGGCCGAAAACATTGTCAAAATGCTGAAAAACGGAAAAGCCAAAGCCGAAATTGAAAATTGGTTTAAAACCGAGTTTTATCACGGATATATCCAAACAATTTACCCCGTTGATGCAATGCGGCTTAATACAGGTATAATGATTGACCTTTTGGAAAAAGAGTTGTGTTAAAACGTATATAAAAATGGTTTTGATATTGACAAACCGTGATAATTGGAATATAATCAAATTATAAATAAAAAATAGGAGACTTACGTTATGCTTGAAAAACGTATTATAGAAACCGACCTTTGCGTAATCGGTGGTGGAATTTCCGGGCTTTGTGCCGCAGTTTCAGCCGCAAGAAACGGCATAAATGTTGTGCTCATGCACGAACGCCCTGTTCTTGGCGGAAATGCGTCGTCAGAAATCCGTATGTGGGTTTGCGGTGCCCGTGGCGAAAACAACCGCGAAACCGGACTTATTGAAGAAATAGCACTTGAAAATACATACCGTAACCCCACAAAAAACTATTATTTGTGGGATACCGTGCTTTATGAATTTGCTTTGCGTGAAAAAAATCTGACCCTGCTTTTAAACTGCACCTGCATGGACGCATCCGTTGAAACTGGCAATTTTGCAGACGGACGTGACCGCCGCATAACAAGCGTTACCGGGTATCAGATGACAACTCAGCAGATGATTGAGGTTAAATCAAAGTTTTATGCAGATTGCTCCGGCGACAGCATTCTTGCCCCTCTGACCGGTGCAGAGTTTAAAATGGGAAGAGAATCTGCGGACGAATACGGCGAGCAGACACACGTTAAAACACCCGATGATATGACAATGGGCATGAGCTGTCTTATTTACGGGCGTGAAACAACCGAAGATGTTAAATTTACTCCGCCATCATGGAGCACAAAACTCTCAAAAGAAGATACCGACAACCGCCGTCCCGATATTTACAGCTCTTATGAAAACTTCTGGTATCTTGAGCTTGGCGGCAACCGCAACACAATAAAAGATACCGAGGAAATCACAAAAGAGCTTGTTCCCCTTGCACTGGGAATGTGGGATTTTGTGAAAAACTCAGGCGAATATGACAGCAGTAAATGGGATATTGATTTTCTGGGATTTTTGCCCGGCAAACGCGAATCACGCCGCATGATGGGCGAATATATAATAAAACAGACAGATATTTCAAACGATGTTCAGTTTGAAGATACGGTTGCTTTTGGCGGCTGGCCGCTGGACGACCATTTCCCGGCAGGATTTTATCACCGCGGCACGGCAAACACTGATGTTCCCACAGCGGCACCGTACTGTATTCCTTACCGTGCACTGTATTCAAAAAATGTTGAAAACCTGTTTTTTGCCGGCAGAAACATCAGCATGACCCACATGGCTATGAGCAGTGTGCGTGTTATGGCAACCTGCGGACTTTTAGGTCAGGCAGTGGGCACAGCGGCATCGGTTGCAACCAAAGAAAATCTTACTCCACACGGTGTTTATAAGGAAAAACTTGCGGATTTGCAACAGCTTCTCAATAATGCCGACTGTTTCCTGCCCAATATAAAACGCAAGGTTTCGCCGCTTTGTGCATCTGCGGCATCGGACAATGTTTCGCCTCTGCTTTATAACGGAGAAGACCGTCCAAACCGCGTTTACAAGAGCGAAACTTGCGGCATATCTGTTGAAAACGGAAATAGTCTTGAATATAAATTTAATGAACCCACCGCAATAAAGTCGGTGCATGTTGTTTTTGACAGTGATTTAAATCGCACAACTCAAAACGGCGATGATTGCGAGCGTACGCACTCAACACGTGCCAATGTACGCCTTGACAGCCCGGTTATGATTATGCCTAAAACCTTGTGTAAAGAGTTCACAGTTGAAGTAACGGACGAAACAGGAAGGCGTATTTGCCTGAAAAAAGAAACAGAAAACAAATCAAGATTTTGTCATATTGAGCTTGATAAACCGGTTTGTGCAATACGCCTTACTCCTGTGTGTAACTGGGGCAACAGCGATAAAACGCCTGTTTTCTCTTTTGATTTTGAAAACTGAAAACACCCTGCGGTTTTTGTTACCGCAGGGTATTTTTTGTTTGTATAATTTACCATACCGATGTACCGATGGGGTTGTAACCGGAGCGGTTACGAACCGTTCCCTACGAGTTCGTGTGATTTTCGGGTATGCGATATTCAAGCCTCCCTTGCCTAAAGGGAGGGGGACCATCGCAGATGGTGGAGGGATTATATCGGACATGCTTTATAGCATTCCCTATGTGAAATGTTGGTTTGCCGATGAATGGTTATAGATTTATTATTATAAGATTGTTTTTTTCGGCGAGTTTATATGATTTTGCTGCACCGCCAAAACTGCGGTTGACAAAACATATTGCGTACATACTGTTTTTAATCATCCATTCATTTCGTTTTAAAATAGCTATTTTTGGCGGAATTGATTCGAAACCTGGATAAATACTGTCGTCAAAAAATTCCAAACTGCATCTTTTAAAATTAAGATAGGGGAGAATCAAATAATGCTTTATAAACGGATAATCATTTTTTAGCTCATTTATGCATTGCATGCACTGCATATCAAATCTGCCCATGCCGCCATTTAAAAAGCATGTGACTCCTTGTTTTATAAGTTTTTCGGTTGCTGATTTGAGCTGGAAATAAACAGAATCGGGTGCATCGCTGTGTCCTATAAAAACGGCTGTTGTTGCTTTGTTCATATCATCACCATATTTGTAACCATAATTGGTTATATTAATAACATTATATCATACTTTATAATTATAATCAAGAGTAAGTTTGGAGATGATATTATGTTTAAAATTGATAATGAATTTAAAAATGCAAATGTTCCGCGTACAATACGTTTTACCGAAAAACTTTTCGAGCGACTTAATAAATATGCTGTTCAAAACGATGTTTCGCTAAATTATCTTGTTTTGCAGTGCTGTAAATATGCACTTGACAATGCGGAGGACGAAAATAAAGGCGAATAAGGTTGATTAGACATAAAACTGTTATATACAAAAAAATAGGGGACGATGGTTCATCGTTCCCTATAAATAATTTATTCGGTTTTTAAATCGTCCGGTATTTTGCCGGTTTCAAGGATATCTTTTGCCGCATCAAGCTGGAGGTCAACAACAGTTTCCAGCCCTGCCGAAAGGTTTGCAATTTCAACCTGTGTCATTATATCAAGCTTGCCGGTGGGCTCAATTCCGTGTGCATTCTGAAACTGCGTCACCGCTTTTGTAAGCTCTTCGGTAAACACGCCGTCCGTTTCGCCACGGTAATATTTAAGAGCATAAAGCCTCTGCTGAACAGCTTTTATTGCCGTTTTTTCACTTTCGGAAGTTATTTCCATACAATACTGCATTTTTTCAACTTCCGGATTTTCGTCAAGTCGTGATACCTCGTTTTTAATCATTGCATCCGGCACAACGCCAACCTTGTTGATTTCACGTTTTTTTGCCGTTGAATAAGTGGCAATTGTCAGCTTAACCGCACTACCGATTATTGTGGGTGTTATCATTTGTACTGTTCCCTTGCCGTAGCTTGTCATGCCCACAACGGTATGTCCTGCATCCTGCATGGAACCTGCAAAAGCTTCTGCGGCACTGGCACTGTTCTCATTAATAAGTATTGCTATGTCGTAAGCCGGTGCTTTTCTGTTTGTGGAATAATAGACCTCGTTAAGAGCTTCGTCCTTGTAATTAACATGAAAAACTGCACCCTTGGGCATAAAAATCTGAAGCATTTCAACAAGTGCATCTTTATCGCCGCCGGGATTGTTACGCATATCAATAATCAGTTTTTTAATTCCCACAGCATCAAAGTTTTTAAGTGCTTCCTTCATCTCGCCGGGAGTGGGGGCAGAAAACTGTGTTACCTGAATATATCCGATGTTATTCTCTAAAACCGCAGGATAAACTGTTGCCTGTTTAACCCTTGCGCGGATAATTGTATAAACACTCTGCGTGCCGTTTTCATGGAGCACGCCCACATCAACAGAAGAGCCCTCCTCTCCTAAAATAAGCGACTGTGTGTATTCAATACCTTTTCCCACAATACTTTCGCCGTTTACGCTTATTATGCGGTCGCCTGTTATAATTCCGGCTTTTTCGGCAGGAGAATTTTTAATGGGAGCAATAACTTTTATATACCCGTCAAGCTCTTCAATTGTAACGCCGATTCCCACAAAAGTAGAAGATAAATCGCCGGCATATGCAAGCAGCTCTTCTTCTGTAAGATAACCGGAATAAGCATCCAGATCATCAAGCATTGCACGCATAACCGATTCTATAACCTCTGGATGCTCGGTAATAGCGGCACGAAGTGCTTTTTCATAAAGTTCTTCTTTTGTTATATCAAATTTATAATACTGTGAAATGTGGTCTACGGTCTGTTTTGCAAGAAGTGATTCAATGGCAAACGGCTTTTCGGTTTCAGCCTCGGTTTCGGCATTTTGTGCCGAAACAGCCGTAAAAATCATCATTGACGCCAGCAAAAACGCCGTAACTTTTTTAAAAACTTTCATTTTTTCTCCTTCTGCCCGTTTTACATCTTTTCGGGAGCGTTTACTCCGAGAAGTGAAAGTGACGAGCATATAACAGTTTTAACCGATGCAGCAAGTGCAAGACGTGCCTGCATAAGGTTTTCGTTTTCTCCTTTTATATGACATGCATTATAAAATGTGTGGAATGCCGCCGCAAGAGAGCAGGTGTAACGTGTGAGACGTGTGGGGTCAAGTGACAGTGCCGCACTTTTGAGTTCTTCAGGATAATTTGCAATTTCTTTGATAAGTGCTTTTTCTTCTTCAGCTGCAAACACCGAGAAATCTATATCATCACAGTTTTTAAGCGATATATTTTCTTCTTCAAGACGGCGGAGAATACTGCAAATTCTTGCGTGAGCATACTGCACATAAAATACCGGGTTGTCGCTTGACTGCTCTGCCGCAAGGTCAAGGTCAAAGTCAAAATGACTTGCCGCCTGACGCAGATTAAAGAAAAATCTTGTTGCATCAACGCCGATGTCGTCAAGCAAATCGGAGAGTGTAATCATTTCACCTGTGCGTTTTGACATTTTTGTGGGTTTTCCGTCTTTCATGAGACGAACAAGCTGCATAAGTATAACGTCAAGTTTGTCCGGCTCAACACCGATAGCCGCCATTGCCGCTTTCATACGTGCAACGTGACCGTGATGGTCTGCTCCCCAGATGTTGATAACTTTATCAAATCCTCTTACAAGGAATTTATTGCGATGGTACGCAACGTCAACGGCAAAATATGTAGGAATACCGTTGTTACGCACAAGCACGTCATCTTTTTCAAGACCGAAATCGGTGGATTTAAGCCACAGCGCGCCATCCTGCTCATAGGTATGACTGCTGTTTTTAAGAAGCTCGATTGTTTCTTCAACCTCTCCGCTTTCATAAAGACGTGTTTCGTTAAACCATACGTCATAATTTATACCATAGCGTTCAAGTCCTGTGTGCAGGTTTGCAATATTTTTTTCAAGAGCATATTCGGTAAACACCTTTTTGCGTTCTTCCGAATCAACATCAATATATTTATCACCATGGATTTTAATAAATTCTTCCATGTGTGTGATTATATCCTTACCATGATAACCGTCTTCGGGAAATTCCATTGCATCCTCGCCTTTGATAAGCTGAATGTAACGTGCTTCAAGAGATTTGCCCAGCTTTTCAATCTGTGCACCGGCATCGTTTAGATAAAATTCTCTTGTTACATCATATCCGCAATGCTGCATAACTGCCGCAAGGCTGTCGCCTAAAGCGCCGCCTCTGGCATTACCCATGTGCATGGGACCTGTTGGGTTTGCGCTGACAAATTCTATCATAACCTTTTTGCCTTCGCCAACGTTCTGTTTGCCGTAATTTGCCCCTTTTTCAAGCGTCAGTTTAACTGCATCGCCAAGCCATTTGTCGTTTAATGTAAAGTTAATAAACCCGGGGCCTGCAATTTCGGCTTTTTCAATATAAGTGCCGTCAAAACAAAGAGCACCCACAATTTTTTCTGCCGCCGCTCTGGGATTTGTTTTAAGCGGCTTTGCCATCATCATGGCAATGTTTGTAGCATAGTCGCCGTGATTTTTGTCTTTGGGCTGTTCAATAAGCATATCACCCTCAAAACCGCAGGCAAATTCCCCTGATTTTACAAGGCTGTCAACAGCATCAAGCACCGTTTTTTCTATCTGTTTTTTTATTTCAAAAATAATGTTTTCCATGTCAATTTCCCCTTTTGATGTTAAAATTAATTTTTAATGTGTTTTCACTTTGCTGCCCCGCTATGTTCATGGAATATTCCAGAAACAGCCGTGCATTATTTGCTTTTATTTCAAACGTAACTTTGTGGGTTACAATTTCAAAATCAAGGTCGCCAAAAGGCGTTTTATACCTGCCCTTTTGCGGTTTTGACGGATTGAAATTCATGTTCGCCCCGTATCCTGAAAACCGCAGAAGTGAAGCGGTTTTTCCATCGGTTTTGATAATGGCTTTTGTTTCTTTTTCGCCTTCGCTCATCTTTTCACCGTAGGTCAGATAATGAAATCCGTCTTTAAAATGATACTCGCCCCGGCAAAACTGCGTTGTAAGTTCAGGTGTTCCTCCGCTTTCTGTGCGTACACCTTCAATTTTTATTTCTGTCAGATTATCCATTTTTATTATCCTGTCTTTAAATTATAACATAATTTTTTTGGTATTGCAACGGAAATTGCTACCTGAAATTTATCGTCTGCTGACGTGCGGCAACGCTCATCACAAGCCCCATGCCTATCATGTTTGTTATCATGGACGAACCGCCATAGCTGATAAACGGCAGCGGAATACCCGTAACCGGCATAACGCCAATACACATTCCCACATTTTCAAAGGTCTGAAAAAGTATCATCGCACCAACGCCGATGCATATATATTTGCCGTATTTTGAGCGGCATTTTGATGCTATAACAAAACATCTTATTACAAGAGCAAACAGAAGCGCAATAACTGCTATACATGCAATAAAACCAAGCTCCTCACCGATAACGGCAAAGATAAAATCGGTATGTTTTTCAGGCAGAATTTCAAGCTGAGTCTGCGGACCGTTATAAAGACCTCTGCCAAAGAGTCCACCTGAGCCGATTGCAATTTTTGACTGTATCACGTGGTAGCCTGCACCCGACGGGTCAAGCTCGGGGTTAATAAATGTAAGTATGCGGTTTTGCTGAAAGGGTTGAAGGATAAAAAACCATGCAACCGGCATAAACGCCGCAAACGCCGCTATTGCCGCAAAAATTGCCCTGTAATACAGCCCGGATGCAAAAATCATACATATAAATATAAATATATAAACCATTGCGGTGCCGTAGTCAGGCTGAAGAAGCACCATGCCGATTATGACGGCGGCGTGGACAACCATTCCGGCAAACGGAAAAATCGAATTGACGTGTTTTTCGTTGCGGGAAATATGTTTGCCCAGCGTTATGATATATATAATTTTAACAAGCTCGGAGGGCTGAATTCCAACTCCGCCTATTCGTATCCATCCTCGTGTACCAACCTCGTCACCGGTACCGAGAAAAAGAACAACTGTAAGCAATAAAATTCCAAGTGCATAAAGATACCCTGTTTTATTACCAAAGCTTTCAAAATCTATCGAAGTAAGGGCGAGCATACAACAAAATCCTATTATAAAAGCCGCAAACTGAACTATTATAAATTTTGTGTTTCCCATAGAATGTGTTGCACTGCTTATTACAATCATTCCGAACACAGCAAGTAATGTTGATATGCAAAGAAGCCACTTATCCGTGCTTTTAAAAATTTTTACTAAAAATTGCTGCATTTTATCCTCCGTTACAAACGTCGCATAATTATCTAATATATAGTATACCACGATTTTTTAATATTTTCAATAGTAACTGCGTAATTTTTATAATATGTCCAAAAATTTTGACGTTTTTTTTAAATACTTAACAGTTTGTTCATAATTTTTTCAAAAATATGTGATATAGTATATAGTAGAATTAATATTTTGATATGCGGAGGAACGAAAATGTCAGAATTTAATGATTACAAATGGTATGAAGATGACTCGGATTTGCAAAAAAACAGCAAAAGCAACGAAGAATCCGTTTCGGAAAACAGCAACACACAAAATACAAGTCAGCATACTTTTTATAAGGAAACAATAAACAAAAAATATAAACGCAAAAAACAGCTGAAGTTTGCGGCACTTATTTCGGCAATTGTTGTAATTTCGGTGGCGGCAGGTGTTCTCGGTACATCAGCGGTGTACAATTCAAAGGTGATGCAGCGTACAAAACACGCAATAACAGCACAAACTCCCAAAGCACTTGATTTGAACACGGCATTTAGTTTTCAGAAGCTGTCCGATTCGGATCGTAAAGCTATGTCAACAATTGAAATTGCATCAAATGTTGGTCCGAGCGTTGTGGGCATAAGCTGTCGCACACAGTACACATCGTTTTTTGGACAGGTGTTTGAACAAAGCGGTAGCGGCAGTGGTATAATCCTCACATCAGACGGATATATTGCTACAAACAATCACGTTATTGAAGATGCCTCTGGAATTTCCGTAATAACAAACACCGGTGAAGAATACAACGCGCGAATCATAGGTACGGACGCTAAAACCGACCTTGCAATCATAAAAATTGAAGCTACCGATCTTAGGGCGGCAATGCTGGGCGATTCATCCAATTGCCAGGTTGGGGAGCTTGCTGTTGCAATAGGTAATCCGCTGGGGCAGGAGCTTGCAGGTACGGTAACAGTCGGCGTTATCAGCGCAGTAAACAGGTCAATTGAAAGTTCCGACGGTACAAAAATGACACTTCTGCAGACCGATGCGGCAATCAATCCGGGAAACTCCGGCGGTGCACTTGTTAATGCGTATGGCGAGGTTATAGGCATAAACTCAATGAAATTTTCCGGCGAAGGTGTAGAAGGCATAGGGTTTGCAATTCCTGCAAACGATGCAAAACCCATTCTTGCGGATCTTATTTCTGACGGATATGTTAAAGGTCGTCCGCTTATCGGAATTTCGGTAAGACAAATTTCTAACGAAATTGCTTCGGTGAATAACTTACCGAGAGGTCTTTATGTGGCAGAGGTTTCGGTAGGAGGTGCCGCTGATAAAGCCGGCATTAAAAAAGGTGACGTTATAACTGCTGTTAACGGAGTAGCCGTTTCAACTACTCAGGAAATTAACGAAATACGTGACCAGCATCAGGTTGGTGATACGCTTGTTTTTGATGTTTCACGAGATAACAGGCTGCTCACCTTTAATGTTATACTTCAGGAAGATACCTCCTCGCGTCTTGCAAACTAAGATTAATTAAACAACCGTCTGTCTCTCTGTTGTTTTATTCCTTCTAAAAAATATTTTAATGGTTGTTTAATTTAAATAAAAAAGCACACAGATTTCTATCTGTGTGCTTTTTGCATTCTGTGCATTTTATTACATTTCTACTGCGACATTTTCTTGGATTTATCACGGCAGGCAACAACTGCATCTATAAGTGCGCTGCGCAGTCCTTTTTCTTCAAGAACCTTAACCGCTTCGATTGTTGTTCCGCCGGGTGAGCAAACCGCATCTTTGAGCTTGCCGGGATGAACCCCTGTTTCAAGCACGGTTTTTGCACTGCCCAAAACAGTTTGCGCCGCAAGGGCATAAGCATCCTCACGTGTAAGTCCGCACAGCACGCCGCCGTCTGCCATGGCTTCAATTACCATATAAATGTAAGCAGGTCCCGAACCGGAAACCGCTGTCACGGCATCAATCTGATTTTCGTTTATAACAACTGTTTTGCCAACAGAATCAAAAATTCTGCATACTGTTTGTATATCACTGTCGTCTGCACCGTCGTTTTTGCAAACCGCTGTCATACCCTCGCCAACAAGTGCCGGAGTGTTGGGCATAATGCGGATTATGCGGTCGCTTTCAAGCATTTTTTTAAGGCTGTCACTGCTGACACCTGCGGCAATGGATATAACCAGCTTGCCTTTTGCTTCCACCTTTATTTCGGGTGCGATTTTTGCAACAATATTCGGTTTTACGGCAATAATAATTACATCACCGAAAGCGGCACATTCTTCGTTTGACTCTGTTACAGAAATACCTTTTTTTGTAAAATCTTCCAGTTTTGAACCATTTTTGTCGCTGACACAAATGTCAGATGGTGCGGCAAGATTTTTAAGGCAAATTCCGTTTATAATGGCACTTGCCATGTTGCCTGCGCCGATAAAAGAAAATTTCATATTTTTTAGCTCCTGTCTTTAGTTTTAAGCACGTGAGGTTTTGCGGATAATTTTTGCTATACGGTCTGTACCCGCACCAAAACGTGTGAGATATATAACATCGCCTTTTATAGAAACAACGTCAAAGAGAGTTTCGGTGATTGTGCCGAATTCTCTGTACCAGCAGGCTTCGTCCCACATTCCTTTTGAAAGCGCTGTTGCGCTGCCGGTGTCGATTGCAACAAGCTTGCCGTCATAAACAACATTGTCAAAATGCAGGTGACCTGCAAAAGATGCCATTACGTTGTCTGCCATCTGCATAAAGTGCCACATTGCAGGACCGTTCATAACGCCCTCGTGACCGCTCTGGCAGTCCGGATAGTGACCTGCAATACGAATAGGCGAATGTGAAAATACAAGAATTTTGTTATCGGTTTTAATTGCTTCGTTGTTAAACCAGATAAGCTGGTCACGGGTTAGACCTACGTTAATGGGATGGAACAGCTTGCCGTTTTCATCAATTCCGTAGCTGTCATAGTCCGAAGTGTTTAGGAAAAGAAATCTGTAACCCAATTCGTCAAAATCCACATAATAATAGTTTTTGTCGGTGGGGTTGTTTTTCATACAGATGCGGTGTAAATCTTCGGGATAAAGAATATATTCCTCCATGGGCGGTTTAAGCTCGCCCGGATATGACGGAAAACTTTTTTCAGGCTCAACAAGACGTGTGCAGACACAGTCATCATGATTGCCGATACAGCAATGCACGGGGATTGAGAGCTTGTAAAGTGCCTCCATCATTTCTTCAATAGATTCGTGAGCAAG
>JAZNOL010000076.1:0-20635 GCA_045580815.1 Clostridia bacterium
GATCCTACTACAGGTACTGGATATAGCCAGACATATTGTGTAGAGATTGACGATACTCTTACAAAAGTAATTGGTGAACCACAGCTTATGATAACACCTGAATATGATTTTGAATTGATTTCTGTATCTCAGATGAACAATGCATGGAATGAAGGACCGACTGTAATAAAATATAAAGACAAATACATAATGAACTATTCAGCAAACTTCTACAAAACAAACGATTATGCTATTTGTATTGCGCAGGCCGATAGCCCGATGGGTCCTTGGACCAAGATTGAAGCAAACAACCCTGTACTTTCAAAAAACAATGATGTATTTGGTGCAGGTCACAACGCATTTTTCACAGGTGCAGACGGAAAACTCTACACATCGTTCCACATTCAGACATTTCCGGATAATCCCGGAGATGACAGACGTCTTGCTGTTGGCAGAGTTGTGTTTGAAGAGGATGCTGACGGTAATATAAAACAAAAAATTGTTGGCGCTACATATAGAGAAGACGTTGATATTCCGGCAGCAAGAGTGGATACTATTGGTGGAGAAACTATTCTGAATTTGCTTAAATTAAGTCAGTCAACTTGGGCGGATAATGCAAATAACAGCACAACCACAGCATTTATAGGCGATTCATATTTAACCAAATATTTCTGGACGGATTTTGGAACAACTTACAGTGGTAAAGATGTAGCACTGATTGGTATATGCGCTTCGCGTACATCTGACTGGACTGATTGTGTTGACGAAGTTTTCGGTGATATTGCACCCAAAAATGTTGTAATACATCTTGGAACAAATGATTTCTATGATAAATCAGAAACAGTATCAAATGTAGTAGGCAATGTCAAAGAACTTTGTGAAACAATTCACAAGCTGTATCCGGATGCCAAAATTTATTATTTTGCCATAACACAACGTGTAAACACAACATATGCAGACCGTGTTACCGGTACAAACAGCGCACTTAAAACATGGTGCAGCACTACAGACTATGCAACATTTGTTGATACCACAGAATCAATCACAACAGATATGCTTAAAGATGACGGAGTTCATATGACTTCAGAAGGATATACAGAATTTGTAAATGCACTCGAAAATGCAGGATGCGAAATAAGCAATAAGTAATAAGAGCATATAATAAACAGGCTGAAAACCTTGTGTTTTCAGCCTGTTTTACGTTTAAATAAATTATTTTACAATTTTAAAGTTTATTGTTTTGAAAACAGAATTCATACTGTAACCGAGTATTCCGGGAACAGGGTTTGAATGCAGATAAACAGTTACATCTGTTTCGCCTTCTTCTGCAGGGATAATTTCAAAAGGAATGCTTGTTGCTTTTGCCGCATAACCATTTGCAACAACTGTGCAGAATACATCGGGAGAATATTCAATTGTAACCGGTGTTTCAGCACTGTAAACGCCGTCCGAAACTACTGTGCCGTTTACTGTAAATGCATCATCAGTAACAGGAGCAACAACTGCGAATGTGTTGCTTGTTGCACTCGCAACAAGGCTACCGGTTACTTTATTTTTGATGTTAACCGTAAGTGACAGATTTTCTGCCGCAGATGCATCTTTTGAAACTGTAATTTCGCCATTTGCAATACTTACACCGTTAGCTGTACCGTTAAGAACATATTCAACATTGTACATATCACCAAAGTTAAATCCTTTAATTGTGGGGATGTATTTTCCTTCGGCAGTATAAGCGGAAAATGCTGTTTTGTAAACAGAATCGGTTGCGTTGATATAGAGTTTTTCGGGAACGATTGCCGATGCCGCGGCAACAATAACGTCACCGGCTTTTGCATTTGCCGAATTAATGTTAACAGAAGCAGTTGCATTTTCGGCTGCAACAGATTTAACTGTAAGCACAGCAGAAGCATTTCCCGAATATTTAACAGCACCTGTTTTGTCGTTAAGAATAAGGTTTGAGTAGTTTGAAAGACTAAACTTAACACGTCTGTCTGTAGTGCTTTCGGGGGTGAATTTCAACACAGGGACATATTCATCGCCGATAAAACCAAGTGCCGGTGTGTTTGTAATTTCAATTGCTGTGGGAAGAACCTCTTTTTCAACAACATCAATAGTGCAATCGGCTGAAACTCCGTTTTCAAGAGTTGCAGTAACGGTTGCCTCACCTACAGACTTTGCAGTAACAACGCCATTTTCATCAACTTCAGCTGTACCTTTTGCAGACCATGTTACAGGGACATCGGCAGAAATATCTTCTACGCAAAGCGGAAGTGTAGAGCCAACAACCATAGGACAAAGGTTGTCGTAACCGCTAATCGAAATGCTGCTTATATTTTCAGCTGCGAGAGGTGAAAATACAGTTACAAATTTTTCGGGAGAAACAGATGCATTGAATGTGTTTGTAACAACGCTTTCGGAAATGTTGTTGAGACTTGTTACAAATGAGGCATTTTTGCCGTCTGTAATCTGAACAGAATCCTTTGAAATAACTGCATTTTCTTTTTTAATAAGATCAAAGGAAAGAATTTTTGCTTCTTCATTTTCGGAAACACTTACGGTATTGTTTGATTTATTGTCAAAAACAGAAATCATGTAAACCATACCGGTGTTGGGATTTTCGTCCGTGGGCAAGGGGGTAACTGCGTTGCCCCATCCGGAAAGTGCTTCGCCGACAGCGATTGAACCGGCGTTTATTAAAAGGTTTTCGTTGTCATATTTGATGCCGAGGGTTATAGCTGCGAAGTTTGATATTTCTCCGCGTAATGCGACGTTAACGTTAACGCCTGTTTCGGTTTCGCTGATATATGTAATGAGTTTGCTGTCCGCTGCGGCAAAACAAACTGTTGATAAAATCAGCATTGCTAAGATTAAAAGTGATACAAATTTTTTCACGATTAAATCACACTCCTTAATTAAATATTTTATCATATTTAGTGTAATATGTCAAGCAAAATTATGAATGTAACAGCAATTCAAGCAGTTTTTTATTTCTTTCTTCTGTTGCATCGGGATTTTTTATGTATTCATGAGGATGCTTTAAGTTAAAAACCCTGTCAATACGGTCAGTTTTGTGGTCAATGATTTTGCTGACACTTCCGCCGCCAATACCGATAACAGAACCCATATCCTCCATCATAAACACGTTATAAAGACACTCTTTGCCTTTTTTTGAATATCCTGTGTTTTCAAGATTGTCAAGTGTATCTTTCTGGCGGTACATGTAATATGGAATGTAGCCGGCATCTTTAAGCAAAGAATATGACAAATCAACAAATTCGGAAGCACCGCCAAGTGTAACTGTATCAAGCTTTTGTTTAAGCTCTGCGGCACGTTTTACGCAGAGAGTGTGCACGGTTATTCCTTCAGGATTCATATCTATAAGCTGTTTAAGTGAATTTTTGAACATTTCAGGTGTTTCGCCGGGCAGACCTGCTATAATATCGGAGTTTATATTATCAAAACCGATTTTGCGTGCCATCTCAAAAGCATTTATAAACTGTTGTGTGGTATGTTTTCTTCCGATATTTTCAAGAATGTTGTCATTAAGAGTTTGAGGGTTTATGCTTATTCTTGAAACACCGTGATTTTTCAGTGTACGCAGTTTTTCTTCACTAATTGTATCGGGACGACCGGCTTCAACGGTAAACTCCTTCACATTTTTTGAAATAAGACGTTTGCTTACATAGTTTAAAAGGGTATCAAGATTATCAGCAGAAATGGACGTGGGTGTTCCACCACCGATATAAACTGTATTGATATTTTTGCCGGCTTTTTTTATGATTTCAGACACTTTTTCAATTTGAGTACAAAGCATGTCGATATACGGTTTAACTGCTTTTTTTTGCTTGTCCATTGGCAAGGAAACAAACGAACAGTAAAGGCATCGTGTGGGGCAGAATGGGATTCCTATATATATGCTGACATCATCTGTGTTTAAGTCGAGCTGTTTCTGAACGGTTGCAACCTCAAGTGCAAGAGAGGCTTTTTTCTCACCAACACCAAAATCACGGATAAATCCATCAATACCTTCGCCGCTTCTGACATATCTTTCGGCAATTTTTGCAGGACGTATGCCTGTGCAACAACCCCACTCAAGAGTTTTGCCCCATATGGATACGGCAAGACGGTAAAAACCGATTTTAACAGCATCAATTATGCTTTGATATTCGTTTCTTTCAAATCCCGGAGAATGTATATATGTGTCTTTGTGTTGTGATCCATCAACGGTGATAGTGGTTTCAACGGTAAAATTACCGAGATACACACTTTTTATACCGGCAACGCTTTCATCTTCGGTTAAAAGTGCTTTTTCGCCGGTGTATGCGTGAACAATTTCCATAAGCGGAACAGTCACGGTATGGTTTTTAATATAAATATACATGAATTTACCTCTTGACAAAAAAGTTAAACTGTTTCTCGTGACCTATTGTTGTGTGTTGCCCGTGACCGGGATAAACTAACGTTTCATCGGGAAAAGAATACAGTTTCTGAACGATAGATTTGTTTAAAACAGAGCCGTTTCCACCGGGAAAGTCACTTCTGCCAATGCTTTCAAAAAACAGAGTATCACCTGAAAATATGCCTATATCAGTAGAAAAACAAATTCCGCCTACTGTGTGTCCCGGAGTGTGAATGATTTTTATAGGAGAATTTCCGAGCATTATTTCATCATCATCTTTCAAAAGAATATCAGCAGGTTTTTGAGCGTCTCCAAGCCCGAAAAATGCCGATAAATTAAGAGCGTTGTCGGTAAGTCCGGGAGCATCAAGCTCGTGTGCAATAATTTTTGCACCGTATTTTTCACTGTAAAATTTAACTCCGTTAATATGGTCAAAATGTGTATGAGTAAGTGCAATATAAATGGGTTTAAGTCCATTTTTTTCAATAAATTTGTCAATGCGAGAATCTTCTTCACCAGGGTCAATAAGCATTGCGGTATTTGTTTCTTCATCCCACAAAACATAGCAATTTGCACCCATAGACGTAAGTTCAAAAACTTTAAAATTCATAATAAAACCTTCTTTTGAAACAGTTAATAAAACATACTTTTCGGCGGATGAACTCCATCCGCCGAAATAATTATTTTAATTTAAGTACACAATATCCGTATCCGTCAATATTACCGTCGATAAGCTCGCCGCTTATAATATCATAATTAAAGGGGAGAGAAATCCATTTCTTTTCGTTTGTAAAGTTAAGCACAAACGCATACGTAGTGCCGTCTTCGTGATAACGCAGTTGAACATTTACGCCGTATGGAGTTTCAATATCTTTGTTTTTAAGCGGAATATCCTTTAAAATTTCAGAATAGATTTTTCTAAAACCATCATCGTCAAATTCCGTGCCGATATAGTATGCCTTTCCTTTTCCGAAGCTGTTGACAGTAACAGCCGGCATTCCTGCATAAAAATCTTTTTTGTATAAGCCAAGAGCCGCTGCACCATTCAAATGTGACAGCTCGCAGTAGTTGCGGCAGATATAGCTTCCTCCGAACATCTCAACAGAATTTGTATCTTCGTCAAGAAGAGAATCGGTTTCTTCAAATCGAATACCAAGAACATTGCCGAGGGGATAAAATCCGTCGCCCTGCCAGCAAAGATTGTATTCATCAACCATGCCGGAAATATATGTGGTTATAAATGTACCACCGTTTTCAACAAATTTTTCAATGCGCTCTTTAAAGCCACGCCTTGTCATAAACAACATGGGTGCAACGACAACCTTGTAGCCCCCAAAATCTTCCTCAGAGCCGATAAAATCAGCACCGATGTTGCTGTGCCACAATGCACCGTAGTTTTTGTAAAGGCAACGCAGATAGCCTTTGTATTTGTCGATGTTTCTGTAACCCTGTGTATAGTCAAGCATCCAGATGTTGTCAAAATCTGTTAAAAATGCAACTTCATTTTTGGTATGTGAGCCGATAACCTCTGATATTTCATCAAGAATTTCGCCGGTTTTCTTAACATCTCCAAAAACACGGGTTTTGTTGGTGTTGTCATGTCCCATAACAGCACCGTGGAATTGCTCTGCCTGACCACGGTTTTTTCTCCATTGGAAATACTGCACAGTATCGCTTCCGTGAGCAACAGCCTGCAATGAAGATATAATCTGCATACCGGGACGGCGGAGTTTTGCCACGTCCTGCCAGTTTGTGGATGATGGTGAACTTTCCATCATCATAAACGGACGGTCAGCTTTCATGGAATTAAAGCGGCTGTGGAAATATGCACGCTCAATTGCGGAATAAGTCTGGTCGTCACCTCGGTGCCAGTAAGGGTAGTTATCCCACGAAACAACATCCATATGTTTGGCAAATTTATTGTAATCAACTTCAAAAAAGTCCATAAGGTTTGCTGTTACGGGTAAATTTGGATTGGCCGCTTTAAGAGGCTTGATTTCTTCGTCAAAAAAGTCGATGAGAATATCTGAACGGAATCTGTACCAGTCAACAAAAAGACCGTTTGAGCGTACTTCACCAAGAGGATGGGGCGGTGCAATCTGTGAAAAATCAGTATAATTATGACTCCAGAAGCTGTTCCACCAGAGTGAGTTAAGATTTTCTATTGTAGTATATTTATTTTTAAGCCAATCGGTAAACGCCGCCCGGCAAGTGGGGCAGAAGCATTCGCCGGTATTATATTCGTTTGAGATATGCCACATAACAACACCGGGATGATTGGCATAACGTTCAGCAAGTTTTGTGTTGATTATGCGTACTTTTTCACGGTATACGGGTGAGGTGTAGCAATGATTATGGCGTTCGCCAAATTCGCGGCGTATGCCTGTGTAATCCATACGAAGCACCTCAGGATATTTCTGTGCCATCCATGCGGGGCGTGCACCTGACGGTGTTGCAAGTATTGTATAAATGCCGTTTTCGTAAAGACTGTCGATAACATTGTCAAGCCACTTGAAATTGAAAACACCTTCCTGCGGCTCTAAAACCGACCAGGAAAAAATGCCGACAGACATGACATTGCATTTTGTTTCCTTCATGTATTTTATGTCATCTTTTAAAATTTGCGGGTCGTGAAGCCATTGGTCGGGATTATAATCACAACCGTGCCACATTTTCAAAAGTTTTTCACTTAAAACCATTTTATTTCTCCTTTGTTTTTTAGGTAAGTATATCACATGTCAACACTGTAGTCAATGTAAAAAACAAACTTTTTCTTGTGTTATATTAACGGAATATTGCAAAGAAAATCAGAACAATTATTCCCAGTACAATACGATACCAGCCGAACACTTTAAAATCGTGTTTGCGGACGTAATTCACAAGGAATTTTACCGAAGCAAGCGATACAATATATGAAACAATCATGCCGACAATAAGCAGAATCCATTCGTGCGATGTCATTGCAAAGGTGTTTGTAACAATCTTAAGCAGGCTTACACCAAACATAACGGGAATTGCCAGAAAGAACGAAAATTCAGCAGCAAGTGACCGTGATGTGCCAAGAAGTATGGCTCCCAGGATAGTTGAACCCGAACGTGATGTACCGGGAATGATTGAGAGAACCTGAAACAAACCGATAAATATCGCTGTTTTATAGGTCATATCTTTCATGTCGGTAATACGTGCTGTTTTGTTTTTCTTTTCAATAAACAGGAAGGCAAAACCATATATTATAAGCATTGTACTTACAACAACAGATGTTGAAAATTTATCCATGAAATCGTTGAGAAGAAGTCCGAATACTGCGGCAGGAATGCAGGCAACAATCACTTTAAACCACATCTGCCAAGTATCTTTTTTTTCATCTGTGGTTTTTGAAAGGGCAAACGGATTGAGTTTTTTAAAATAAAGTGTGGCAATTGCCAATATTGCACCTAATTGCATTACATAAAGATAAAGCTGTGAGCCGAAAAAACCGTTTGATGTGTTCATAAATTCGTTTACGAGAATCATATGACCGGTGCTGCTTATGGGCAACCATTCGGTTATACCTTCGACTATACCTAAAATTATGGATTTTAAAATATCAAGCATTGTTAAGCTCCTTTAAATTATTGCATGTTTCTTGAAACCTGAACAACACCGCTTACTGCCATGAGTCGTCTGATAAGCTGGTCAAGCAGGTTTGATGAATTTACTTCCACCATAAGGTCGATGAGTGCTGTTCCATCTTTACTGCGACGTGCATTACAGTGGTTAAGCGGAATTTTTAAATCTGATGCTATTGTAACAACATCGGCAAGAAGTCCGTTTCTGTCATCGGCAACAATAAGCAGGTCTGCAAGATACGAAACAGAAGAAATGGTGTTTTCCCATTCAACTTCAATGAGTCTGTCATTTTCGCCCATGCCGATAAAGTTGTTTTTTACGTTTACACAGTCGGTGCGGTGAATTGTTACGCCTCTGCCTCTTGTGATATAACCGATAATATCATCACCGGGCACGGGAGAACAGCATTTTGAAATACGAACAAGGCAGTTGTCAATATCTTTGACAATAATACCGTGGCTGGAGGTTTTGTGAACAGTTGCACGGGATTTTTCTTCGGGCGAAAGTGCCGCAATTTTTTTGCGGTATTCTTCGCGCATTTTTGTTACTATTGTTCTTGCAGTAAGACCGCCGTAACCGATTGCGGCATAAATATCGTCAATGCCGGCAAAATTGTTTTTGCGGATTTCCTGTTGCATTATAGCATCGTCATAAATCTGCGAGGAGGAATAACCTGATTTGCGTATCTCCTTATCAAACATATCCTTACCACGTGCAATATTTTCTTCACGGTGTTCACGTTTGAACCACTGGTTGATTTTACTGCGTGCGTTTGATGTTTTGACAATTTTAAGCCAGTCGCGGCTGGGACCGTGCACCGAAGCAGATGTCATAACGCTGACAACATCACCGTTTTGAAGTACATAGTTAATGGGAACAAGTTTTCCGTTAACTTTAGCACCCATCATTTTTGAACCGATAGCACTGTGAATAGCATAAGCAAAATCAACAGGACAGCTTCCCTGAGGAAGTGTAATAACATCACCTTTTGGAGTAAACACAAAAACTTCATCGGCAAACATTTCAGTTTTCAGGACGTTCATAAACTCTTCCTGGTCTTTGATGTCGCCTTGAATTTCAAGCATCTGACGAAGCTGTGAGAATTTTGTTTCATCCGAGGTTTTGCCCGATACACCGGATTTATATTTCCAGTGGGCAGCGATACCGTATTCAGCGACCTTGTGCATTTCTTCTGTGCGTATCTGAATTTCAAAAGGCATACCGGATTCGCTTATAACAGTAGTATGGAGCGACTGATAAAGGTTGGGTTTCGGCATGGCAATATAATCCTTTATACGCCCGGGAAGGGGAGTATAAAGGTCGTGAATTGCACCAAGCACAGCATAACAGTCACGCACAGTTTTTAAAACCACACGCACAGCAAAAATATCATATATCTCGTCAAGAGTTCTGCCTTTCATGTAGGTCTTTTTGAAAATACTGTAAGGTTGTTTTATGCGTCCGTAAACTTCACCTTCTATATTCAATTCTTCAAGCTTTTCTTTAAGTTCGGTTTCAACCTTTTCAATAATACCCTTGTTTGCATCAGTAATAACTTTCAGTTCGGATGTTATTTCGTTAAAAGAAACAGGATCGAGGTATTTAAGTGCGGTGTTTTCAAGCTCAAGTTTGATACGGAACATACCGAGACGTTCGGCAATGGGCGCAAAAACCTCAATAGTTTCTTTGGAAATGCGTCTGCGTTTTTCGTCCGCCAGAGCCGAAAGAGTACGGATGTTGTGAAGTCTGTCTGCAAGTTTTATGAGCATTACACGTAAATCTTTTGCTGTTGCCATAAACATTTTGCGTAAGTTTTCCACCTGAAACTCTTCCTGCGAGGTGAAACGAATTTTACCGAGTTTTGTTACACCGTCAACCATTTCGGCAATATCTTCGCCAAAGTCAGCCGTAAGTTTTTCAAGGGTTACGGGAGTATCTTCAATAACATCATGCAAAATTCCTGCCGCAACAGTATTGCAGTCAAGAAGCATTCCGGCGATTATAATGGCAACCTGCAAGGGGTGACATATATATTCTTCGCCGGAGGCACGTTTTTGACCGTCATGATATTTATATGCATACTCAAACGCCCGGGATATAACCTCGGGATTGCCGTTTGGTTTAGCATTTTCAACGGTTTGCATAAGTTCTTCATAAAGGGATTTTGCATCAATCATAAAAATTCCCATAACCTTTCTGCCTATAAATAGTAATAAAAACATATACGCATCGCTTCGTGGCAGAAGAGGCGTATATGGGAATTATGCACATTGCCTTTTCGTGCCTTTAAGGCACGAAAATTTGGCGGTGCATTAAATTCCACCTGTGGCATTAACGTGATTTATCACGTTAATACTCCTTATTTCAATTGTAGGATTTTCTTAACTCCGAAAGGATTTTTGAGCTTTCCAAATCAACTTTTTTCCCACCGGTGTCAATTATGTAAATTTCTGTGTTGTCACCATTTTCGACATAAGAAAGAAGTTTAAGCTCAGCAAAAATATTAAGACAGTTTGTAACCTTCTGTCTGCAATATCTGACACCTGTTTCGTAAGATGCACGTCGAACAAGAGTTTCTGTTTTGTCTCTGAAAATGCCGTTTTGACTGTGTTTTTTAAAATAAAGATACAAAACTGCCATATCATTTCTGTCGGGAACGACATCAGCCTCATCATCAGATGCAGTTTCGGAGAGTTTTATATCAACATAAGAAACCTGTATACGGGAAACATTGTTCCATGTGTTAACTGAAAGATTACCGGCAATATCAATAATATCACCGTCAATAAAATTTTCGGCAAGTTCAGATTTTCCGAAAGCAACCACATCAAAACAGGTGTTGTTTTTCTGCACTACGAATTTAACGTGTCTGCCGTTTTCGCCCATCAGTCTGTGACTTAAAATGCGTGCGTTTTTTATAGCAAAACAAGGTCGGTCGTTGCACGGACCAAAAGGCTCAAGCATATCAAGAGCATTCACTGCATCAACAGTAAGATATTGTTCAGAAACATCAAAATCAATAGTTATTGACTGCACAGAGCAGATTTCTTCAGAAACAGTATCTGCATAATCATTCAGAGCTTTGTCGAGCTTTGGCAAATTGTCTTTGTCAAGCGTAACACCGGCAGCATATTCGTGTCCGCCAAATTTTGTGAACAAATCACAGCAGTTGCAAAGGGATTTTAAAAGGTCAAAATCTTTTGTGCTTCTGCCGGAGCCGGAAGCAACACCGTTTTCGTCAATACACAGAAGAAGTGTTGGTTTTGAATATTTTTCGCTTATACGTGAAGCAACTATGCCGATTACACCGTGATGCCAGTTTTCTGAAGCGGCAACGATAACTTTTTTTGTCTTAAAAGACTCGTCATTTTCAATGAGAGTAACCGCATCTGAATAAATTTCGCGTTCAAGCTGCTGACGTTTTTTGTTTTCGCTGTCAAGTTCTTCCGCAAGTTTTCTGCAAGCATCTTCGTTATCTTCAGTAAGAAGTTTTACGGCAATATCAACATTTCCCATTCTGCCTGCGGCATTAATTTTCGGGGCAAGCATAAAACCTACCGATATGGAATTTAACTCCTTGCTTGAATTTGAAGATTTTATAAGCGCACGCAATCCGGGGTTGGGGTTTGTCTGTAATTTTTGAAGTCCGTTTTTTACAATACATCTGTTTTCACCGAGCATATCCATAACGTCGGCAACTGTACCAAGCATAACAAGGTCAGAATATTTATCAAGAACTTGCTGTGTGTCACCATCTTCAAGTGCACATACCAGTTTAAATGCAACACCTACACCGGCAAGAGCGGTGAAAGGATAGCCGCAACCGGGAACATGAGGGTTGATGACAGGGCAGTCCGGAATATCGCCGACACATTCATGATGGTCAGTTACAACAGTTTCTATTCCAAGACGGCGTGCAAGTTCAACCTGAGCACAGGCGGTTATACCTGTATCAACAGTAATAAGCAGGTCACAGCCTCGATTTGCAATTGTACGTATAGCATCTTCGTTTATGCCGTAGCCTTCTTCGATACGGTGTGGAATATAATAATCGGCAGTTATACCGCATGATGCAAAATAACGGAGAAGCAACGAAGTGGAAGTAATACCGTCAACATCATAATCACCGTATATACATATGCGTTTTTGCCCGGAAATAGCATTTTTAATTATAGAAACAGCCTTCTCCATATCTTTAAAACAAAAAGGGGAGTGAAGCATACTTTCGGGTTTTAATAAAAATTCCACTATTTTGTCGGCAGAATTAATGCCTCTGTTAAGGGCAACTGCCGCAATAAACGGAGATATTCCGCAGGCGGAAGCAAGTTTTTTTGCTTCGGGAGACTGATCGTTATATTCAGAGTAAATCCAGTTTTTAGAAATCATATTTTTCACCAAGATAATCGGAGCATTGCTGTAAGGATGCAAAATCTGTCTGTCGCAGAGCTTCATAAAGAACGATTGCAACAGAATTTGAAAGATTAAGCGACCTTACCTCGCTTTGCATGGGTATACGTATACAGTTGTTAATATTTTTAACAAGCATATCTTCGGGAAGTCCGGCAGTTTCTTTGCCGAAAATCAAAAAGTCGCCGTCTTTAAATTTCACATCGCTGTAACAGTGAGGTGCTTTCGTAGAACAGAAATAAAAGGTTTCGTCCTTGTTTTTCTCGAAAAAATCGTCAGCACTGTTGTAGTATGTAATATCAAGAAAGTGCCAGTAGTCGAGACCGGCACGTTTGAGCTTCTTGTCGTCAATTTCAAATCCCATAGGGCGGATAATATGCAGACGTGCATTTGTTACACTGCACGTCCTTGCAATATTACCGGTGTTTTGGGGAATTTCGGGTTGGTATAAAACTATGTTAAACATTATTAGCCTTCTTTTTGTTGATTGTTTATTATATATTCAATCGAGTCTGCGATTGATTTAGCAGCAGCAGACATAGCTTCATCGTCTGCAAGAATTGCTCGGTCGTCCGGGTTGCTTATGAATGCAAGCTCAATGAGAACGGCAGGCATTTCCGAATGACGCAGAACGTACAAGTCGTCTTCGCTTGTTATGCCTCTGTCATAAGTTTCAAGAACCTTATAAAGGTCTTCCTGAATTATATCAGCAATATCCTCAGATGGCATTTTATTGGGATATTTTTCATCTTTGGCTTTGCTGTAAATGGTAAGTGTACCGTTAGCTTCTGCGTTTGTAAACGAATTGCTGTGTACGCTGACAAAAAGCGTTGCTCCTTTTGAGTTGGCAAAGGTTGTTCTTCCGGCAAGAGGAACATAAACATCCGAAGAACGGGTTGAATAGACCTCAATTCCCTTTGATTTAAGAATACTTACCACTTCGTTTGCAACAAACAGGTTTACATCTTTTTCATAAAGTACAGCTTCGCCGTTTTCATCATAACCGATAGCACCGGTATCGCTGCCACCGTGTCCGGCATCAATAACAACCGAGGTGATATACTCGGGTTCAAGAGGAGCGTCCATATCAGGCTCGTCTAAATCAGGAACAGTTGAATCAAATTCGCCATCAGTATTGGTGTCTTTGTCGGTTTCATCAAACAAATCATCATTCGGAATGCTGGGTTTTGTGGATGAATTTTCCTCAATAGAATCAATATAAAGAGTCAGAATTTTTTTGTCCGATGATAGCTTTAAATCGTATGTTGTTGCTGCAGAAATATCGGTGACGATTCTGAGACCGTAATCTTGTGTTCCAAAGCGTACACTGTTTATGCCGTTTTTATTAATATTAAGAGTTTTATGATTGTCATATTCGCAATCTTTCAAATCAAGAACAAGGCGTTCTGGAGATGAAAGAGGAAATATTTTATGTTGGGAAATTGGTTCAATAGCTGTTATTCGGAGAGAAAACTTTCCGGAGGAAAAAGAGGTTTTAATATTGGTTATCATGTTGAAATACTTGTTATTTTCCGGAGAAGAGTCGTTTTCTGTAATTGTGTCATCTTCATCAGTATTGTTTCCGTATGAAGACGGATTTTGCCGTGAAGATATTAAAACAGCATAATTTTCGTTGTCCCAGTTTACTTTAAAGTTGAAAGTTTCGGCAATAAATCTTACCGGAACAAAGGTTAAATCATCAATAATTACAGGTTCACAGTCAAGGAATTTTAAAACTGTACCTATTTTTGCTTTTTTTGAATTAATTGTTAAAACAACAGAGGTTTTTCCGTGTGAAATAGTAACAGCGCGTGTCATACCATTCCAATTTACAGTTGCACCCAATGCCTCCATAATTACTCTTACCGGAACCAGGGTGCGGTCATGTTGTATAATCGGGGGAGAATCACAGTTGATTTTTTTGTCATTTACATATAATAAAATTTCTTTTGCTGATACAGAAAAAGAGAATATATTAAATATTATGCAACAAAAAATTACAAGTGCAGAAATACGAAATCTCAAATTTTTCACCTCAAAAAAGCATAATTATAAGTAAAATTCGTCAAAAAATGATGAAATTCCTTTAAAGATAACGTATTATAACACAATGGTAACACAAATGTAAAGAAAATGCATTATTTTAGTGTTTTAAATTTTCTACGCGGTCAATCATAACAGAGGCCTGAGCACGTGATGCAAAGTCTTTTGGTGCAAAACGTCCGTCTCCCATGCCGGTTATAACTCCGCAACTACTCATTTTTTCAACAGCTTCTTTTGCGTAACTACTTACTTTTGATGAATCAGAAAATCTTTTTGTTTCGGTTGGATTAAACGAAACTCCTGCATCAGAATATGCACGATAAATAATTGTTGCCATCTGTTCACGTGTGATGGGATTTCCAACACCAAACACAGTTTGTGTTTCTCCGTTGACTATTTTATTGTCATATGCAGCGCATATATAAGGATAGTACCATGCGGTTTTGTCAACATCGGTAAATCCGGCATCTGTTGAGGTGGATGTGTCAATATTCAGTGCAGTAACAACAATTTTAACAAACTGTTCACGTGTTATATTATTGCTAGGACCAAAACGATATTTGTCGTATCCGTTTATAATTCCGTTTTCTGACAAATTCTTAATTGCCGGATGTGCCCAACTGCAATTATCAATATCCCTAAAAGTAAGTCCGTCAAATTTTTCGTTTCCTTTCATTGAAGGCCAATTTCCGTAAAAAGCACCGCATTCATCAAGAGAAACTTTAAAATAATAAATTTCTTCAGTAGCTTCGTCGTTTGCACATTCTTCAGACATTTTAAGTAAATTTCCCATCATGGTTGTTTGTCCGTAAGATTCAAGTGTTTGCTCCAAAGATGGCATAAGACCAATGGCGGTGGATACCCTTTTTGCTATTTCATAAGAAAGACCGTTCATGTCGATATCAACAAGTCCGGGTAAGTCGGACATATTTGTTGCAATATGAGGATTTCCGCCGAAAATGGTATACAGATTATATGCTTTAAGCAAAGAATAGAAAAATGTACTACCTCGATTATCGTTTTTATCACCAATTATGTTATAGTTAATATTTGATATGATATTCGGCATCTTGTCACTGTATTGTGGCGTTGTGGGGCCAAAAAGAATAAGGTCACAAAGTGAAGTTATCCCATCTTTTGTACATACAGCACATTTGGAAAGTGCTGTGCGTAGCTCGTCATATGTCATATCAGGAAAATGAGGGAGAAGCTGTGTTGTTTGGTCATCAAGTTTGTTTTTAACAGTAATAATAGTTTCAACAACTTCGGCAACTTCAACCCTGGCCGACTCATCAAGAGCAATGGAATATACGATAAATTTCTGCAATGGGGCAATGGTCTCTTCTTCTGCCATGCAGGTTAAGCCGAATGAAAGACAAAGAGCTGTAATAAGCAACATATTAACAGTAAAACGTAACAGTTTTATTTTAAACAAAATAATCGGTCCTTTCTATTATTAAAAAATCAGGGAAGGTGTCATGTTTATAATATCGCCGGCACCCATTACAATAACCACGTCATTTTCTTTGGATATTTTATTTACATATTCGACAATTGCATCAAAATCACCCAAATAAAGAGCATTTATTCCGTTTTTCCTAGCGGATTCTGCAAGCATTTTTGAACTGACTGTTCCATCGTCGGACTCTCGGGCGGCATATATATCAGCAAAAATAAGAGTGTCCACACCCGTGAAAGCTGTTGAAAACTCATCAAAAAAAGCTTTTGTCCGAGAGTAGGTGTGTGGCTGATATATACAAATAGATGATGCATGAGGTAACATTGATAAAATGTCTATTGTTGCTTTGATTTCCGTGGGATGATGAGCATAATCATCATAAACATCAGCTCCAGATGAGGTTTTTCCCCGGTATTCAAATCGTCTGTCTGCACCGGAAAATTCAGAAAGTGCACCTGCAGCGTCTGAAACGGTAATGCCAAAACCGTATGCGCAGGCTATTGCGGCAAGAACGTTTGAGATGTTATGTTTGCCAAAAACAGGCACCGAAACACGACAGTTTTTTTTCCTATTAATATATACATCAAAATGTGTGCCTGATTTATCGGCAGTTATATTCTCTGCTTTGATTTCCGCAGGACTATTAATTGAAAATGTTATAGTTTTGATATTTTTGTGATTTTCGCAAATTTTAAGTAAATCAGCATCGTCACTGTTTATAACGGCAAACCCATCGGGATTCAGATTATTCAAAAAGCTGTCATATGCGCTGTGATAGTCATCTGCGTCCTTGTAATAATCCATATGGTCCGGTTCAACATTCAAAACGACTTCACAAAAAGGATAAAACTCCAAAAAACTTCTTTTATATTCGCAGGCTTCGGCAATAAAATAATCACTTTTACCGTGTTTCATGGTTCCGCCAATTAAATCAAGGTGAGCACCTACTAATATAGTTGGATCAAACAAAAGTTTTTCAAAAATATACGAAATCATGGAAGTTACTGTTGTTTTGCCGTGTGTCCCGCAAATAGCAATCGAATTTTTATAAAAACTCATTATATATCCTAACACTTCAGCACGAACAAGCATTGGTTTACCGGATAAAACAGCGGCATCATATTCGGGATTGCCCGGCTTTACTGCGGCGGTATAAACAATTATATCTGCATCAGTTATGTTTTGTGCAGAGTTTGCACCCAAAAATTTAAGACCAGTTTTTTCCAGTTTCTTTATGTCTTCGGAATAATTTGAATCTGAGCCGGAAACAAAATAACCTTTATTTATGAAAATTTCAGCAAGAGAAATCATACTTATTCCGCCTACACCAATAAAGTGTATTTTGTAATTTTTTGTAATTTTATTAAAAATATTGTCAGTTTTCATTGAAAATCCCCTTTATTTTTGTGTTTTTTATTATATATTTTGAAAAATATATTAGTATTTTTCTATCAAATCGTCAAACACATCGATAAACATCGAATGCTGTGTAAAAAATCAACAATAGAAAACTAATACTCTGGTTTAAAGATATAAAATATGCACAATATATCGATAAACATCAAATGTTGATAACTTGTTGAAAAATTGTTAAAAGTCTAAAAAATAATGTCATGCATATAATAATATTATGGAGCCGATAATGGCTTATATACTTATTTTACACCGATTTTGCATTTATGTCAACAGTAAAATAAAATATTTAAATTTTTTTTGGAAATTTGACAAAAACCGAAATTTATAGTAAAATAGTACACGATGAAAGGAGATGCGTAAAATGTTAGGTATCAAACTTGCATCAGCAAAAAAAGCAATATCTACAAGAGGTATGCTCATATCTATGCTGAGTGCAGCCACCATAACAGTAATAACCGCCTCTACGCTTTTATCCGTCAAACAAGTCACTGTAATTGATAACAACGGGCAGGCTGTTATGCAAAGGACAATTAATACAACGGTCGGTTCATTTGTTGAAAAAAGCGGTATTGAGCTTGGCGCACATGATGAGATATATCCAGCGCTTGATACAAAGCTTGCGAGAAATCAGACTATCAGAATCGAAAGAGCGTTTCCGATAACAATGTCTTTGGCAGGCGAGGATATGACCGTTTATACAACAGGCAAAACGGTTGCGTCAGTTTTGGAAAAAAATAATATTATTCTTAGTGAAACGGATATTGTAAATCCGCCGCTTGATCAAAAGGTTACAGCCGATACGGTTGTTTCAATTACAAAAGTTACAACAGATATGCTGTCAGTTGAAGAAGAAATACCTTATCAGACAGTAAGAGTTGAAAATCGCAGTATGGAACGCGGAACAACTAAGGTTGTAACAAAAGGCGTAAACGGAAAAAAAGAAATAATGTATAATGTCACCTACCATAACGGTGAAGAAATTTCAAAAGAAATCGCCGGCGAAAGAATAATAACAGAGCCGGTAAAAGAAGTTGTGCAATATGGCACACAGTATAGCGGTTTATCATCAAGAGGAGGAACGGTTTCGCGTGTTAGTGATCCTGAAGCTGAAATAAGCTATTCAAAGGCAATCACTTGTAATGCTTCTGCTTATGATTTATCATATGAAAGTTGCGGAAAACGTCCCGGAGACAGAGGGTATGGCATAACTGCAAGCGGTATGAAAGCTGCACGCGGAGTTGTTGCTGTAGACCCTAGAGTTATTCCTCTTGGAACAAGGCTTTACATCCAATCGCTTGATTCGTATCCGGATTACGGATATGCGGTTGCGGGTGATACAGGTGGAGCAATTAAAGGAAATCGCGTTGACTTGTTTATGGAAACACGCTCACAGGCTTTGCAATTTGGCAGACGTAGCGTGAAAGTGTATATCTTAGATTAAAAATTAATACTGTTATAAACAAAAACCGGCATCAGTCTTGATGTCGGTTTTTGTTTATATGAAATTATTTAAATATTGCGTAATGCTATTTTGATGATTGAGTGTTATCATTATTCTTAACTATTCTCAACAAAATTGATATTGCAGGAAAGAGTCATAAGGCTGTCGCTTAAGTGAACGTTTTCCACAATCACACCTTCGGGCGCTTCAATGTCGGTGTGTGAAAAGTTCCATATGCCTTTAACACCTCCGGCAATCATCATATCAGCGACTTGCTGGGCATTGCTCTTAGGCATGGTAAGCACACCAATGTCAATTTTGTTGCGGCGAACGAACTCCTCAATTTTTTCAACATGCATAATTGTAATACCATTAAATGTAGTGCCGACAATTTTTTCATTTACATCAAAAAGACCTTTTAGTATGAAACCTCTTTTTGAAAAATTGCCGTATCCTGCAATAGAACGTCCAAGATTACCGGTACCGGCTATTACCATTGTGCGTTTTGTTGTAAGTCCTAAAATTTTCCCTATTTCTTTATAAAGATATTCGACATTGTAACCGTAACCTTGTTGGCCAAATCCGCCAAAACAATTTAAATCCTGACGTATTTGTGAAGCGGAGGCTTTCATTTTTGTGCTTAACTGACGTGAAGAAACACGGGTTATGCCATCTTCAAGCATTTCGCCGAGGTAACGATAATATCTTGGGAGTCTGCGGATAACCATTGATGAAACATATTTCTCGGACATATTACAAAGAATACTCCTCTCAATTATTTTGGTATTAATATATAACATTGTATAACATTTTATTTAATTTGTCAATAAGTATTTATCAAAACTGCTGTAAATTGCAAAAAAAAATAAAAAAACATTGACATAATACAAAAAATAGTATATAATTAAAAATATATATTTAAAAAGAAACGGAGTGTTTCATATGGCTTTTGATAAAAAAATACATAGTTCAATTTTTGGATATAAAAAAGCTGAAGTTATTGCTTATGTCGAGGAATATAGCAGAAAAGCGGAGAATGAGGTAAACAGATATAAAAAAGATGCAGAGCACACTGCTTTACAACTTGCAGAAACAAAAAAAGAACTTGCCGAAAAGAAAAAAGAAATCGAGCAGCTTTTGGCGGAAGTTGAAAATCTGAAAAATGAACAAGAACGAATTAAAGCTGAGTACGATGCAATAAAACAAAACGAAAAAATTATTTCGGATACATTGATAGAATCCAGAAGACGTGCGGACGAAGTTGTCACTGATGCAAAATCTAAAGCGGATGAAGTTCTTACCGATGCGAAAAAACAAGCGGATGGAATGATTAGTAAAACACAGATGGATTGTGACGAAAAGCGACGCATGGCAAATATTGATTTAGATGCAGCAAAAAATAAAATTAAACGTTTGCAGGGCGAATTACATTCAATGAAGCTTGATGTACTTGCCGCTATGGAAAAGTATAAGCACGAACTCGAAAATATTGCCTTAGCGCATGAAGAGAACTAAAATATATAATATCGATTTGATTGTCTGAATTAATAATAAACAGACGGAAAGGCAATTAACATGAATCTTGAAGAACGTATTTTAAAAATACTCGACAGCGATTGCAGAACAACTCCTGAACAAATTGCTGTAATGTGTGATGTTGATGAAAAAACTGTTTCAGATACTATAAAAAAACTTGAAGAAAAAAATGTTATTCTCGGTTATAGTGCAGTTATTAACTGGGAAAAATGTGAATCAAACAGCGATGTTACGGCATTTATAGAGTTAAAAGTTACTCCGCAAAGGGGAGAGGGCTTTGATAAAGTTGCCGAACGTATATACAAATATCCGCAGGTGAAATCTCTTTATCTGATGTCAGGCGGTT
>JAZNOL010000077.1:0-2371 GCA_045580815.1 Clostridia bacterium
AATTATCATCCTTAAAATCAAGAGCCGCTATCGGAAATTCACCGCTAAACTCCACATTTTTAAAATGAGGGAACCCGCACATTTTAGCATTGCTCGGTCCAAAACCGTAGCCGCAGAATTCGTCCTTCATATACTGCCCCATGTAGTCTTTCTGAATATCACCGTTTAAAACAGCGGCAGTAATTTTATCGCCCTGTATAGCTCTTATTGCAAAGTGGGAATAACTGTTGATACTTCCTTTTGACGGTCTGTTGAAAATTTCCCAGTCTATCAGCCTGCCGTCTCCGCCAAGACCGATGCATCCCGTTCCGATTCCGCCCAGCGGAAACGAAATTTCTTTTGTGTGCTGTCCACTATATTTCATAACAATTCCCATCGCCTTTCTGCCCACAAATAGCAATTAAAAACATATACTCACCTCTTTGTAGGCAAAAAAGGCAAATAATGAAAATTCTGCACAGCAATTACCACCGTGTGTAATAACAACCATTGCTCAAAGGTTGCTTTTCACCGTAATTTAAGCCTGCAGCGTAAGTTTTTTATCCGGCTCAAGAATATATGTTTTATCTTTCCAGACAAGTTTTCCGCCCGGTTTTGTCGAAACAACCGACAGAGTTTCGCTGTCAAGCTCAACAGTTACTGCTCCGCCGTTTACCGGCACAGTTCCGCTGATTTTGCCAAATCCGCCTTTGTCCGGACGGATTTCAAACTCCTCATATCCCGGTTTTGTCGGTATAACACCAAGATAATATTTTCCAAGCAGATAAATCGGGCTTGCACCCCATGCATGACAAAGAGATTTTCCGTATTTTCTGCCATACATTGCATAATGCTGTGTGCCCGAAAGGGTGGGGTCAAATTCTTCCCAGATTGTTGTTGCACCCAGGTCAAGCATTTTGCCCCAATAAGAATCAAGCATATTTTCTATATATTCCAGATTGCCGATTTTGCCCATTACATCAAGCTCATAACCCTCAAAATACGGCGTTGTAATTTTTGTTATTTCATCGTTTAAAAGAACGTTTTTGATGATTTTTTCTTTTTGCATCGGGCTTGCTATGTCATACATGATTGCAAAAATATTTGCATGACGTGTAACATTGTTTTTTCCGGACTCATAACAGTCTATAAACGCACCCTTATCCTCGTTCCAATAAAAACAGTTGACCTTTTCGGTAAGCTCTGCCGCGGCTTTTTCGTAATCTTTTGCAGATTCACCCGATATTTCTGCTATTTTTCCCATCGCCTTACAGGTTTCAATATACAACATCTGCTCTGCACATATTGCACCGTTTTTGTCCATATCCGACCAGTCGATAAATATCCAGTCGTTATACATTGCCGTGATAAATCCATCGGAATTTTCACGGGTTTTTATATATTCAAACAGGCTTTTTGCCTTTTCATACATAAGTCTGACATAATCTCCGTCGCCGAACGACATATAATAATCATACAAACCAATTATCCAGTACATGCTGTAATCTGTTATTGTATTGATATGCTCACGGACAGTATTGTTGCCACGCAGTGCTGTTGTTGTGCGTTTGACTATCTCTTTGTCAAAAAACAGATAGTTGTTGAATTTATAACACTGATACGCATCGCCGCTCCAACACCAGCGGTCTCGTTTTATTCCGTCAAGAAAAACTTCACGGGTGTTTAAATGCAATGTATATGCACACATATCCCATATTTTGTTGACTTTTTCATTGTCGCATTTAAAACTGCCTTTATATTCCAATGGCAAATATTCATAATCAGCCGAAACCTTTATGCCGTCACAAGGCTCAATAAATATGTATCTGAAAGCTCTTTGCCGCAGTTTGTAGGTTTTACTTCCCGTTACTGTTTCAAAAACAATTGTATGCCCTTTGTCAAGAGCTTCTTCCTCTGATTCACCGTAGCCCACATAAATGTTTTTGTCCGCCCTGGCATTTTCCAGATACAGATAACCGAAAGTTTCTTTACCGAAATCAAACAGCTTTCCGCCGTTTATTTCCTTTTCACAAGCAGGATAAATGCGTTCATAAGAAAACGCAAACACCTCCGGATTTTTTTCCGGTGTATCATAGTTTCTATCAAATCCTACAGATATTTTGTTGCATTTTTCATCAATGGTATACCAACTTCCGTTTGTGGGACACACGTCACTTTCTGCATATATTGCAGGAAGCCCTGCAAAATTCTGCACCGAAACTTTTATGATATGACTGCCGGATTTTACGGGAATAATCTCCCCTAATCCGTACGGTTTTGAATCAAGCACAGCTCTGCCCATGCCGTTTGCGTATATTTTTATATATCCGTCACCGTTGCAGGAAAAATCACATATAAAATTCACCTTCAGCTCAACGCTGTCCAGCTTCCA
>JAZNOL010000078.1:0-11875 GCA_045580815.1 Clostridia bacterium
GAAAAACAAACAGAAAAAAATATTTTTTTAAAGATTTTTCCATAATTTAAAAATCCTTTCTGCCCGCAAAATCAGGTGAACCCCTTATCTGCGGGCAGATAAGGAAATTGCCGAAAGAGTGTTTGGTTTGTACCGCCCAGAGGCTTCCCCCTTGGGGGGCGAAGCTCGCACGGTAGTGAATGACAGTTCGGGGAACTGTCAGAGCCGTGCGTGGCCGAGCCGCAGCGAGACAGCTGTCGAGCGGATGGGAGACTGATGAGGGGATGACGCCGCAAGGCGGCATGTTTGTAAAAGTGTTAAGATTTTACAATTGTTTTGCTGTCGCAAAATCCCCTCATCCGAGTTGCTTCGCAACCCACCTTCCCCACGTAGGGGGAAGGCTTTTGGTTTGTACCGTCCTAAACCTCCATTGTATAAATGGAGCGTTTTCACAAAAAAGGCAACCGAAAACCGGTTGCCTTTAATTTTATTTTTCAAGCAGTGTTTTTTACCGTTGTTTTTAACCTGCGGGCTTCAAATACTGCTACTTAAACTGTGGACTTCAAAAAGCCCGTGTTTAAAATTTTTCCTTTTAAAGGCTTTTTATTCTTCTGTTTTTTCAGGTGCTTCCTCAGCCGCAGGTGTTTCCGGTGCAGTTTCACCGTTTTCTGCCGCCTCTTCTTCGCTTTCTTCTTCACGCAGAATAGTCGAAATTGACGACAGTCTTGCTTCCTCTGCAAGCTTAATCAGTCTTACACCCTGTGAAGCTCTGCCGCAGGCACGTATTTCGTCCGAATGGATTCTTATGATTACGCCCTCCGAGGTTATCATAATCAAATCCTCGTCGTTAATTGCTTTAATCGCAATAACGTTGCCTGTTTTGTCGGTGATGTTATAGTTTTTAACACCCATACCGCCACGGCCCTGAACCTTGTATTCCTCAACAGGAGTACGTTTTCCATAGCCTTTTTCTGTTACAGAAAGGATATATTCTTTTTCGTCGGCAATTTCCATGCCCACAATATAATCGCCCTCACGGAGTTTAACCGCACGCACGCCACGGGCGTCTCTGCCAACGGTACGCACATCTTTTTCGTTAAACATAATTGCTCCGCCGTGATGTGTGCCGAGAATGATATTCTTTGTGCCGTCGGTGAGTTTAACGTCAATAAGCTCGTCGCCCTCGTCAAGCTTAATAGCGATAATACCGCCTTTGAGCTTGGTGTTGTAACGCATAAGCTCGGTCTTTTTGATTACACCGTTTTTGGTGAGCATAATGAGGTATTTGCCCTCTTCAAAATCCTTGACGGAAATAGCTGTTGAAACAGTTTCCTCCGGCTCAAGCTGAAGCAGGTTGACAATTGCTGTGCCTTTTGCCTGTCTGCCCACCTGAGGAATTTTGTATGCTTTCATCTTGTGCATACGGGCTTTGTTTGTAAAGAACATCACATAATCGTGAGTTGAACCTACAGAAATATTCACCGCAAAATCCTCTTCACGGGTGCTCATGCCGCTGATACCTCTGCCGCCACGGCGCTGACTTTTGTATGTATCAAGGCTCTGGCGTTTGATGTATCCCAGGTGAGTCATGGTGAACACGTTTTCTTCCATGGGAATAAGGTCTTCAATATCAATGTCGTAGTCCGAGGTTGTAATTTCGGTAAGTCTGTCGTCACCGTATTTATTTTTAACCTCTGTAAGCTCTTCCTTGATAATAGAATTTACAAGCTCGCTGCTTTCGAGAATTTCGCCGTAATATTTGATTTTTGCAAGCAAATCGGCGTATTCGTTGTCAATTTTTTCTTTTTCAAGACCCTGTAAACGTGCAAGACGCATATCAAGTATTGCCTGCGCCTGAACATCGGACAGCTCAAAACGTTCCATAATACGTGCTTTTGCATCGTTATACGCACTTCTTATAATCCTGATGATTTCGTCAATATTGTCAATAGCAATTCTCAGACCTTCAAGAATATGAACTCTTGCCTCGGCTTTTGCTTTGTCATATTTTGTGCGGCGGATAAGCACCTCACGCTGATGGTCAAGATAATACGCAATCATCTCTCGCAGGTTCATTACTTTAGGCTGATTGTCATGCAGAGCAAGCATAATCACGCCGAAAGTATCCTGCATCTGTGTATATTTGTAAAGCTGATTGAGCACAACGTTGGCGTTGGCGTCACGTTTAAGCTCAATAACAATTCTCATACCGTTTTTGCCCGATTCGTCGTTAAGGTCGCTGATGCCCTCAATAACCTTGTTTTTAACCAGTGTGGCAATAGACTCGATAAGACGTGTTTTGTTAACCTGATAAGGAATTTCTGTTACAATAATATACTGTTTGCCTTTAATTTCTTCAATTTCCGCACGGGCACGCACAAAAACCTTGCCCCTGCCGGTTTTGTAAGCGGCTCTTATGCCTGCAACACCGTAAATTATGCCGGCTGTTGGAAAATCGGGACCTTTAACATAGTCCATGAGAGTGTCAACGTCAATTTCAGGGTCGTCAATCATGGCAATACATCCGTCAATAACCTCACCGAGGTTGTGGGGCGGAATATTTGTCGCCATACCAACAGCAATACCCGAAGAGCCGTTTACAAGCAGGTTCGGAATCTTTGACGGCAGAACGTTGGGTTCTTTACGTGTTTCGTCAAAGTTAGAACTCATTGAAACAGTGTCTTTTTCTATGTCACGGAGCATTTCGTCCGAGATTTTTGCCATTCTTGACTCGGTGTATCTGTAAGCCGCCGCCGGGTCGCCGTCCACGCTACCGAAGTTACCGTGACCGTCAATAAGCGGGTATCTCAGCGAGAAAGTCTGTGCCATACGTACCATTGCATCATAAACCGAAGCGTCACCGTGTGGATGGTATCTACCCAGCACGTTACCAACGGTTGTGGCACATTTTTTGTGAGGCTTGTCGCTGGTGATGCCGTCTTCGTACATTGCGTATAAAATACGGCGGTGAACAGGTTTTAAACCGTCACGCACATCAGGCAGAGCACGGCCTACAATAACGCTCATCGAATAATCAAGATAAGCGGTTTTCATTTCTTTTTTAAGCTCAACGGGAATGACGCTCTGTCTTTCGTCGCCGCCGTTTCCGCCATTTTCACCCATTTCAGGGTTGTTTATTTTATCGTTATCCATTTTAAGCAGTCTCCTTCACTTAATATCGTAAAGTTTTTAGCTGTTCCCAGAAGGGAATTTTTTGAGTTTACAGAGTCCTTTTACCCTTTATGAAGAGGGCTTAAGGTCGTACCGTCCATAGGCTTCCCCTTGGTGGGCGCGAAGCTCGCACGGTAGTGAATGACAATTCGGGGAATTGTCAGAGCCGTGCGTGACCGAGCCGCAGCGAGAAGCTGTCACGAAGTGACTGATGAGGTGTTAATATTGTTCAATATATCTTTACATACGCTTTCAAATCTTTGATTAATATCTAAATTAGAATATCTCAAAACTTTAATTCCTAAACTTTTTAAATATTCATCTCTTTCAGTATCACTTTTTATTCCTTTTTCTTTATAATGTTGTGACCCGTCAATTTCTATCACTATTTTTGAATTTGCACAGTAAAAATCCGCAATATATCTGCCTATAACCTTTTGTCTGTTAACTGTAACAGGCAATGTTTTAAGAAAATCATACCAAAGATGTTTTTCTTCTTTTGTCATGTTTTTTCTTAATGTTTGTGCATTATCAGTTAATTTAGGATTATTTATTGTGTTCATTTCCACCTCATCCGTCAGCTAACGCTGACACCTTCCCCTCAAGGGGAAGGCTTTGGCTCGTACATTATTTAGGCTTTCCATCAATTGAAAGCCTTTTTTTCCATACCCTTTTATTAAATATCCAAATTCTGCACAAATTTTGCGTTTTTCTCAATAAATTCACGGCGTGGCACAACCTTATCGCCCATCAGCAGAGAAATCATTTCGTCAGCGGCAGCCGCATCAGAAAGCTCAACTCTCTTCATAATACGTGTTTCGGGGTTCATGGTGGTTTCCCAAAGCTGTTCAGGGTCCATTTCACCAAGACCTTTATATCGCTGAATACCGGGGTTTTCGCCAACCTCTTTCAGCACCTCGGCAAGCTCATCGTCAGAATAAACATATTTTTCAAACTTTCCTTTTGTCACCTTATAAAGCGGCGGCTGTGCCAGATAAACGTTGCCGTTTTCGATAAGAGGACGCATATGTCTGAAGAAGAATGTCAAAAGCAACGTTCTGATATGCGAACCGTCAACGTCGGCATCGGCCATGATAATTACTCGCTCATAACGGAGCTTTGAAATATCAAAATCTTCACCTATACCTGCACCAAGCGACATGATAACAGGTTTTAACTTATCGTTGTCGTAAATTTTGTCAATACGTGCCTTTTCAACGTTCAGCATTTTTCCCCAGAGTGCTAAAATCGCCTGGAAACTGCTGTCACGTCCGCCTTTGGCACTGCCGGCAGCAGAGTCACCTTCGACTATGTAAATCTCGGTGCCTGCGGCTTCTTTTATGTTACAGTCAGCCAGCTTGCCCGGCAGAGAAAGTCCCGAAAGTGCTGTTTGACGGCGTGTTAAGTCACGGGCTTTTCGTGCGGCTTCTCTTGCACGTGATGCAAGAAGTGCTTTTTCTATAATTGTTTTTGCGGTTGCAGGATTTTCTTCCATAAACGCTTCAAGCTTTTCAGAAACAACTCTGTCAACAAAACCACGCATTTCGCTGTTACCCAGTTTGGTTTTTGTCTGACCCTCAAACTGTGTTTCCTGCAATTTTACGCTGATAATCGCAGTTAAGCCCTCACGCACGTCTTCACCGCTGAGCGGTTTGTCGTTGTCTTTTATAAAATTAAACTTTTTGCCGTATTCGTTAATAACCTTTGTAAGTGCGGCTTTAAAGCCTGTTTCGTGAGTACCGCCCTCGGTTGTGTTGATATTATTGGCAAAGCTGGTTATATTTTCGCTGTAGCTTGTGGTGTACTGCAACGCAATTTCTGCCTCGCAGGTGTCGCCCTTGCCCTCAACGTAAATAACTTCGCTGTGAATAGGCTCTTTTGAAATGTTTTTAAATTCAACAAAGGATTTTATACCGCCCTCGTACATATATTCTTCGCTCTGCTCAAGACCTTCACGTTTGTCGGTGAGAATAATACGCACACCTTTGTTAAGAAACGCCTGTTCACGCAGACGATTTTGAAGGGTTTCAAATTCAAAAACAGTGTCTTCAAAAATTTCTTTATCGGGCAAAAATTTAACAATCGTACCTGTTTTGTCGGTTGCTTCGCCTTTTGTAAGCGGACCTGTGGAATGTCCTCTTTCATAACGCTGACGGTGAACAAATTCCCCGTCATGAACCTCAACCTCAAGATACTCCGAAAGGGCATTAACAACAGACGCACCAACGCCGTGCAAACCGCCGGAAACCTTGTATCCGCCGCCGCCGAATTTACCGCCAGCATGAAGCACGGTAAAAACAACCTCAACCGCAGGCTTGCCGGTTTGCTTCTGAATACCTACCGGAATACCACGGCCGTCATCGGTAACGGTGATGGAATTGTCCTCGTTGATAAATACATTGATGTTTTTGCAGTATCCTGCCAGAGCTTCGTCAATACTGTTGTCAACAATCTCATAAACAAGATGATGCAGACCGCGAAGCGACGTACTTCCTATATACATACCGGGACGCTTACGGACAGCTTCAAGCCCTTCTAAAACCTGAATCTGACTTTCGTCGTATTGAGTGGAATTGTTTTCCATGTTTTCCATGTTTTATTTTCCTTTCTCTTTTTATTTAAAATGATAATTTGCAGTTGTTTATTCTTTTAAACGGAAAGTCGTAACCTTTAAGTCGCATAATCCTTCCATACGTCCAATGGAACTGTACGGTGTAGTGTGATAACTTAAAACAAACAGTCCATCAGAGGTAACAGTCACAGACGGATTTGTAAATACACGATTCGGATCTGTTTCTATATCATAAAAATCGGTAAAGGTTTTAAACGAATCCCTTGTTATTGCCATTGTAAGAGGAGTACGTTTACCGTAATGAGAATACCATGTCATATCATATTCCGAATTGTTCCATATAACAATCTGTGCATCGCTACCCGGCACCGACACAATACACGGACAAGATTCCGGTGACCTTAAACCTGTTGTCTGGGGTTTTGACCAGGTTTTTCCGCCGTCACAGCTTTTGCTGTAAAACACACTTCCAAGCTGTGTTCTCATTACCATATTGATTGTGCCGTCTGCACACTGAGCAATACACGGCTCCATAGCACCACGCATGGGAACGGTAATTTTATTGGATTTGGTCAATGTTTTTAATTCGTCCTCTGTACGCAGAACAACAATTGAACTGTGTTCATTTTCCGTAATCCATTTGCCCTCAATGTCTTCCAGGGGAATCAACCAAGCACCGTCACTAAGACGTTTTATGGTGTGATTTATGGGAAAAGCAGTCACATCTTCAAAAATCAGCTGTTCCTTGCTCCATGTTTCTCCTTCATCTTCAGAGATAATTTTATAGTAATTTGCCCGTGTTTGCTCTCCCTCTGCCAGCTGTGTATATCGTTTGAAAAAAAGCAATAATTTTCCGTCATCACTTCTTATAAAGGAAGGGCTGTAAAGATTAACACATTCGCCGTTCATTTCGGCAACAACACGTCTGTTTTCCCATGTAGCACCATTATCATATGAATTCATGAGAGATATATTTGAAGGTGCACAGTCATTTGATCCAAACTCGCTTTTTTGATAACATTGCCATGCCATAAGCAGACTGCCGTCTTTTAATTCAATAATTGAAGCCTCCGAATTACGTGGATTATCTTCTGTGGCTTTTACAGCAGTGTATGTTTTTACATCATAATAAACTAACATAAAATCATCTCCGTTTTTTATAAAAACTTAAACTTTTCTGTTTCCAGCATCATTTCTTCAAACCTTTTATTAAGCGTTACCGACGAAATCGGTGAAATATAAATTCTCGACATTCCTTTTACCTCGGTTAAAACAAACGACCGGGGCAAGTCTTCTTCCGACACGTTTACAATAAATTCTTCTTCTGTTGAAACTGCCAGAAATTCTCTTGTAATCTTTGAAACCGTGGTGGTTTCTATATCAAAAATGGCTATTATGTCATCGGTGCAAACCGTTACGTCACTGCCCAGATGTAAAAACATAAATTTCGCCTCTCTTATTTTCTTTTATCAAGTTTTTTAATTCTGCCGTCCTTTACTTCAAAAAAAGCGGCGTTTTCGTGTTCAAAAAGTGTTTCGGCATCGGTGCAGGTTATAATCACCTGTTTATCCTTAATTTCGCTGTATAAATACGACCTGCGGGACAAATCAAGCTCGCTTTTCACGTCATCTAAAAGCAAAACCGGATATTCTCCCAGTTTATCGTAAAACAGCTGCATCTGTGCAAGTTTAAGTGCCAGAACAACGCTTCGTTGCTGACCCTGAGAACCGAAATCTTTAACCTTTTTTTTATCTATATAAAAATAAATATCGTCTCTGTGAGGACCTGTCAAACAGCAGCCCTCTTTAATTTCTTCTTCCTGTTTATGCTCAATCTGAGACATCAGATTTTCATAAATTTCTTTTTCTGTGGAATTTTTTTCACCACCGCAGGAGATGTAAGAAAAATTGAGCATTTCTCTGCCGCCGCTTAATTTTTCGTATATTAAAACCGATTTTTCTTTAAGGGCTTCAACAGTTTCAAACCGTTTTTTTATAATCTGCGTGCCATATTCACACAGCTTTTCGTTCCACACAAAAAGAGTGGAAGAAAGCGAAGGATTTTCCTGTATACTCTTTAAAAGGCGGTTTTTATTTTCAACAATTTTTGTATAATTATATAGTGCAAAAACGTATTTTTTATCAAGAAGTCCGCAGCAGCTGTCAATAAACCGGCGGCGTTCGGACGGTGCACCCCGGACAACGGAAATCTCCTGAGGTGTAAACAGAATAACGTTTAAATTTCCTATGTATTCACTGCGTTTTTCACAGATAAGACCGTTAAATTTTAAAATTTTGCGTGAGCCTATTTCTGCCGAAAGTTTGTTTTTACTGTTATTATAGCCAAAAAATTCCACGTTTATTTCAGCCTGTTTTTCGCCGAATTTTATTAAATTCTGCTCCGGAACGGTTTTAAAGCTTTTGCCCATCGCTGCAACATAAACAGCTTCAATAAAATTTGTTTTTCCCTGGGCATTTTCACCGCAAAACACGTTTACAAAGGGCGAAAGTTCAACTGTTTCACCACTGTAATTTCTGAAATTTTTGATTTCGGCTTTTTCAATATACATTTTTTTAACTTTCTTTTTAGAAAATATTTTTTCTTGCTATAATACATAAATGCATTTTTACGGGGTTTATATAAACATTTCAACCGGAACGCCACGCATGGCGTTCCCTACTGGGGTTGTACAGGTCAACGCCTCCCTTGTGTAAAGGGCGAAGCTTGCATGGTAGTGAATGACAATTCGGGGAATTGTCAGAGCCATGCATGACCGAGCCGCAGCGAGACGGGGACCAAACGAAGTTTGGTGGAGGGATTGTAACCGGAACGGTTACGAACCGTTCCCTACGGGGATTGTACCGTCCAAAGGCTTCCCCTTGTGGGGAAGCTGTCACGAAGTGTCTGATGAGGTGTTAATCATGTTTTTTCTTAATGTTTTTGCGTTATCTGTTAACTTAGAATTATTTATTGTGTTCATTTCCACCTCATCCGAGTTTTGCCTTTGGCAAAACCCACCTTCCCCTCAAGGGGAAGGCTTTGGGGTTTACTCTTCTGCAACTGCTTTGAGTGAAATTTCAATGTCGTCAGCTTTTACCACAACCACGTCACCGGGATAAATTTTTTTACGTTTTTCAAAAGCTTTTGTTCCGTTTACAAAAACAATGCCGTCTTCAACCATAAGCTTTGCTTCGCCGCCACTTGCGGCAACGTTTGCAAATTTCAAAAACTGGTCAAGTTTTATAAACTCACTGTAAATTTTAATTTCTTCCATAGCTTTTTCCTTTTTGTATATTATAATAGAGATTTTTCGTATATAAAGGAACGGTTCATAATTGCTGTATACGGGGTTTGTGCAATCTTTTGCGGAACGGTCACGGACCGTTCCCTACTTCAATTTAACCGGAACTACAATAAACAAAAATTTATCGTCTTCAACGGGAGTAATAACCGTAGGATTAATACTTCCCACAATGCTTATTATAACGTATTCGCAATCTGCCGAGCGCAAAGCGTCCATTAAAAATCTGTAGTTATAACCAACCTCAAAAGACTCGTCACAATCTGCTTTTACAGGCAGAACGTCCTTAAAATCTCCTCTTGGGGTTTCGCAGTTAACTGTTATATTATCTTTTGCGTAAGTTATTTTAACCGGAACCTTTGTGCCGTCACTTCCCGTAAGAAGCGAAGCACGGTCAATACTTTTAATAAATTCCGTAACACTTACTGTTGCATTATAATTAAATTCTTTAGGAATAAGGTTTTTAAAATTAACAAACTCACCTTCTAAAAGACGTGAGAAAAATCTTACGTTACCAAACTCAAAAAGCACACTTTTTTCGCCCATATTAACTTTAATAGGCTCGTCCATGCCTGCAACAAGCTTTTCAAGCTCTGCAAGAGTTCTGCCGGGAATTATAAAATCCCCTTTTTCATAAAATTCGTCTGCGGTTATTTTAGAAATAGCCATGCGGTATCCGTCAATTGATGCCGCTGTAATTTCGTTTGCATCAATAGAAATTTTAATACCTGTCAGCACCGGTTTAAGTTCTGTCTGGGCAACGGCAAACATATTGTGACTTACAATTTCTTTAATAACTTCGGGCTTTATATCCATTGTACGAACAGCGTCCGAAGCAGGAATAGCCGGAAATTCTTCTGCCGGCAGACCTATAATATTAAAATCAAGGTCGCCGCATTTTATATTAACGTTTGCATCGCCTGTCAGTTCAAAGAAAATTGTGCCCTCAGGCATTCTGCGAAGAATTTCGCAAAGAATTTTTGCCGGCACAACAATTTTTCCTTTTGAAAAAATGTTTGCGGTAAATGTACATTCTATGGCAATTTTCATATCATTGCCGGTCATTACAACGTTTTCACCCGCATCAATCAAAATACCTTCAAGCACAGGAATATTTGTGTTTATGCTTGCGGCTTTTGAACAGGCATTAGCCGCTTCAAGAAAATCAAGATTAGAACATGAAAATTTCATTTTACAATCTCCTATCGAATAAAAAAGCGTCAGCTTTTCTTTTATTTATTTATATATATAGTTTTAGTAATAGGTGCTGTTAAAATTGTGGAAAAGCATTGCTTGTCCCTGTTAACAGACAGAAAGTTATTAATTTTGGTTGTTTAAAAAAAATGAAGAATTGTTAATAATTTTTTTACATATTTTTACATAATTTTTTTATACACAACGACTTCTCCACTTTTATACATAAAACCTGTGGATAATGTGTAAAAGTAATTACGCATCCTGAATGGATTTTAAAATATTGTCGTAATCGTCTTTTACGGCAGAGTTCGTTTTAAGGCTTTTTTCAATGTTGTCAATTCCGTACATAACAGTTGAATGGTCACGCTTGATTTTGTCGCCGATAAGTGTAAAAGGATAATCAAGCAGGTTTCGTGATATGTACATAGCTAAATTTCTTGCGTAAACAAGTTCTTTGTTGCGGCGTTTTGAAATAAGGTCATCGGGAGAAATATCAAAATAGTCTGCAACGTGAGTTAAAATCTGTGAAAATGTGTATGTACGGTTTTTCTTTTCGGCATACTCTTTTAAAATTGTTTTAGCAATATCCATAGAAACAGGCACTTTGTTAAGCTGGCTGTAAGCGGTTATGCGTGTAAGCGTGCCTTCAAGCTCACGCACGTTTGTAACAACGCGATTTGCAATAAAATCAAGCACCTCATGAGGAACATCGCTGTTTATAAACTGAAGTTTTTTCTGCAAAATAGCAAGACGTGTTTCATAATCCGGCGGCTGAATGTCGCAAACAAGCCCCCAGTCGCATCGTGAACGAAGACGTTCTTCAAGGGTTGTAAGCTCTTTCGGATGACGGTCGCTGGAAATGATAATCTGCTTGTCCGCCTGATAAAGATGGTTAAAGGTATGGAAAAATTCTTCTTCTGTTGAATGTTTTCCGCCGATAAACTGAATATCGTCAATTAAAAGAACGTCAACCTGACGGTATTTGTTACGAAATTCTTCGTTTGTGTTGTCTTTAATGGAGTTTACCAGGTCGTTTGTAAAGGTTTCGGAAGAAGTGTAAAGCACCTTCAGCTGGGGATTTGTCATGTTAATGAAATTTCCGATAGCGTGCATAAGGTGGGTTTTTCCAAGACCTGAACAGCCGTATAAAAACAAAGGATTGTAGGTCTGAGCCGGAGCCTCTGCAACAGCAAGGGATGCGGCGTGTGCAAAACGGTTTCCGCCACCGACAACGAAGTTTTCAAACGTGTATTTAGGCAGAATTCCGATAGCATTTGAAGTATTTGTTTTTTTGAAAAACGGGTTTGAAAATTCGTTTTCAAAAAGAGAATTGTTTGTTTTAAAAGCGTCAATCTGATTTTCAAGAATAATGTTTATTGCAACGCCTTCGCCGCAGATAATGTTGAGTGAATTTGCAATAAGTGAGCGATAACGCTGAAGAAGCATATTTTTAATAAAATCTGTTTCGCAGGCAACGGTAAGAGTGTTTTCTTTAAATTCAATGGGTTTGACGGGTTTAAACCACGTGTCAAGAGAAACCTGGGGAACGTCTTCGGTAATAAGGTCAATTATTTTAAGCCATATTTCTTTTGCTTTTTCCAAAAAATTCATCTCCTTATGTAAAAGTTTTACAATACAAAAGTAATAATAAATAC
>JAZNOL010000079.1:0-26461 GCA_045580815.1 Clostridia bacterium
AAATGTTTTAAGCACTTTACATCACCTCAGCCTTTCCGCCGGCCGCCTCAATTTTAGCTTTAGCGGAGGCTGTAAATTTAGCTGCTTTTACTGTAAGCTTTTTGCTTATTTCGCCATTGCCTAAAATAACAATGCCGTCATTGATTTTTTTGATTATTTTTGCTTCTTTAAGAGCTTCTGCAGTAACTTCTGCGCCGTCTTCAAATACGTTAAGCTGTGAAAGTTTCACCTCTGTGTATTCTTTAGCAAAAATATTTGTAAATCCGCGTTTCGGAAGTCTTCTGTATAAAGGCATCTGACCGCCTTCAAAACCGGGTCTTACGCCGCCGCCACTACGAGCGTTCTGGCCTTTGTGACCTTTACCGGCTGTTTTACCCTGACCGCTACCGTGTCCGCGACCGATTCGTTTAACTTCTTTAGTTGAACCGGGCATAGGTGACAGTTCATGTAAACGCATGTTACGCACCTCCTTCAATTATATTTCGTGTACTTCAACAAGGTGATTAACCTTTTTAAGCATACCGTTTATCTGCGGGGTAGCTTCGTGAACTACCACGTCTCTTATTTTTTTAAGACCAAGTGCTTTGAGTGTTGCTATCTGGTCTTTTTTGCAACCTATGGAGCTTTTAATCTGTTTAACTTCTACTTTAGCCATTTTTCAGCCCCTCCTTAACCTAAAATCTCTTTTACGGTCATGTTGCGCTTTGCTGAAACTTCTTCAGCATAGTGCAGACCTGCGAGACCCTCTATTGTAGCTGATACTACATTGCGGGGATTGTTTGAACGCAGGCATTTTGTTCTTATATCTCTGATACCGGCAAGTTCTACAACAGCACGAACGCTACCTCCGGCGATAACACCGGTACCGGGTGCAGCAGGTTTCAAAAGAACTTCACCTGCGCCGAATTTACCGATTGTTTCATGAGGAATTGTTGTGCCGAGTAACGGAACCGTCACCAGATTCTTTTTAGCATCTTCGATAGCTTTACGTACTGCTTCCGGGATTTCAGCAGCTTTACCGCTGCCGCAACCTACGTGGCCGTTTCCGTCGCCAACTACAACGAGGGCGCTGAAACGCATTGTTCTACCACCTTTTACGGTTTTTGCAACACGTCTGATACTAACGATTTTATCCTGTAATTCCAAGCTGTTTACATCTATCATTTCTTGCAATTCGTTCCCCTCCTTCTTATTAGAATTCAAGGCCGCCCTCACGAGCGCCATCTGCCAGACTTGCTACTCTACCCTGGTAAACGTAGCCGCCACGGTCAAATACAACCTTTTTAATTCCAGCAGCGAGAGCTCTTTCAGCAACAAGTTTGCCGATAGCGTTAGCTGCATCTTTGTTTCCGCCGTACTGTGTGAATCCGCCTTCTAATGTGGAGGCCGATACTAATGTTTTTCCGGCTACATCGTCAATAATCTGAACATAAATATGTTTAGTGCTGCGAAATACGCAGAGTCTCGGACGTTCAGGTGTACCGCTGATAAGTTTACGAACACGTTCATGACGTCTTACTCTTGCTACTTTTCTATCCGGTTTTTTAATCATTGTAATGTCCTCCTTTCATTATTTCTTGCCCTTACCGCCGGCTTTACCTTCTTTACGTCTGATATATTCATCAACGTACTTAATACCTTTGCCTTTATACGGTTCGGGAGGTCTCTTTTCTCTTACTACGGCTGCGAACTGACCAACTTCCTGTTTATCAATACCACTGATGATAATTTTGTTGGGGTTGGGAACTTCAATTGTGATGCCGTCTGTTTCGTCCATTTCAACGTTGTGTGAGTAGCCCAGGTTCATAACGAGGGTTTTGCCCTGTTTCTGTGCTCTGTAACCAACACCGTTTACTTCAAGTTCTTTTGTGAAGCCTGTTGTTACACCTACAACCATGTTGTTGAGCAGTGTACGTGTAAGACCGTGAAGAGCTTTGTGCTCTTTTGCTTCTGAAGGTCTTTCAACTACGATTGTTGCGCCGTCCTGTTTAATAATCATGTCGGCTGCCAACTGTTTTGTCAAAGTGCCTTTCGGTCCTTTAACTGTTACAAGATTTCCGTCACCGATTTTTACTTCAACTCCTGCCGGAACTGTAATCGGCATTCTTCCTATTCTTGACAATTTTTACACCTCCGCGGGGTGATTAAGTGCGTGCCCTATGGCACCACGTTTCCCCCTGATTTAAATCAAATTACCAAACGTATGCGAGAACCTCTCCGCCAACGTTTGCCTGTCTTGCTGCTTTGTCTGTCATGATGCCTTTTGAAGTTGATATAATTGCTATACCAAGTCCTCTTATAACCTTAGGCAGTTCTTCACAGCCGGCATAAACTCTAAGACCGGGTTTGCTAACTCTTTTAAGGCCTGAAATAATACCTTTTTTGTTTGCACCGTATTTAAGAGTAATTCTGATTATGCCCTGTTTGTTATCGTCAATAAGCTGAAAGTTTTTGATGTAACCTTCTGCAAGTAAAATTTCAACTATTGCTTTTTTCTGTGTTGATGCAGGAACATCAACTGTATCGTGTTTTGCAGATGAAGCATTTCTTATTCTTGTAAGTAAATCTGCAATAGGATCTGTTATTTGCATTTAGTCTGCCTCCTTCCTTTATGGTAAAGACTTACCAGCTTGCCTTTTTAACGCCGGGTATCTGGCCTTTATAAGCTAATTCTCTGAAGCAAATACGGCAAATACCGAATTTTCTCAAGTAAGCATGAGGTCTTCCGCAAATCTTACATCTGTTATAGTATCTTGTGCTAAATTTAGGTTGTTTCTGCTGTTTGAGAACCATTGATTTTTTAGCCATTTATTTTGCCTCCCCTCATTTACTGAACGGAGCACCCATCAAACTGATAAGTTCGCGTGCTTCCTCGTCTGTATTTGCTGTTGTTACAAAGATAATATCCATACCTCTGATTTTATCGATTTTTTCGTAATCAATTTCAGGGAAAATAAGCTGCTCTTTAATACCGAGAGCGTAGTTTCCTCTGCCGTCAAAGGAATTGGGATTTATTCCGCGGAAGTCTCTAACTCGCGGGAGTGCAACGTTGAAAAGTCTATCCATAAATTCATACATACGTTCACTTCTGAGTGTAACTTTAAGACCAATGTTCATGCCTTCACGAAGTTTGAAGTTAGCAACTGATTTTCTTGCTTTTGTTACAACAGGTTTCTGACCTGTGATTGCTGCAAGGTCTGCTGCTGCCGCTTCGATAGCTTTTGCATTTTCTTTAGCTTCACCCATACCGATGTTTATAACGATTTTTTCTATTTTGGGTATCTGCATCGTGCTTTTGTATGAAAATTTATTCATAAGCGCCGGTGCAACCTCACTTAAATATTTTTCTTTAAGTCTGGCCATCTGCTGGCTACCTCCTTTCGACGGTTATTAGTCTATTGTTTCCAAGCAATGCTTGCAATATCTTGATTTTTCACCATTTTCAAGCACTTTTCTGCCAACGCGGGTGGGTTTGCCGCATTTGGGACATACACGCATTACTTTGCAGCTGTAAAGATATGATTCTTTTTCAAGTCTGCCGCCTGTTTCGCCCTGTCTGCGGGGTTTGGAATGGCGAATTACCATGCCAACTTTTTCTACAAGTATTTTACCTGTTTTTGCGTCAACGGAGAGTACTTTACCTTTTTTTCCTTTATCTTTACCGGCAATAACTACAACGGTGTCACCGGTTTTTAAATGGAATTTACTCATTTTAAGTTTTCCTCCTATCGTTTACAGCACTTCGGGAGCAAGTGAGAGAATCTTCATATACTCTTTATCACGAAGTTCTCTTGCTACTGGGCCGAATATACGTGTTCCTCTCGGAGTTTTGTCATCCTTTATAAGCACTGCGGCATTTTCGTCAAATCTGATATATGAACCGTCTGCACGGCGTGCGCCTTTTACAGAACGAACGATAACAGCTTTTACTACATCGCCTTTTTTAACAACTCCGCCTGGTGTTCCTTTTTTAACCGAAGCTACAACAACATCGCCGATTGCTGCGTATTTTCTGCCGCTACCGCCAAGTACACGGATGCACATAAGCTCTTTTGCGCCGGTGTTGTCTGCAACCTTTAAAAGTGTCTGCTGCTGAATCATGCAGGTTCACTCCTTCCTACACTATTATTGTGCTTTTTCTACAATCTCAACAAGTCTCCATCTTTTATCTTTTGAAAGAGGTCTTGTTTCCATAACTTTTACTCTGTCCCCTATACCACAAGAATTGGTTTCATCATGAGCTTTCAGCTTATAAGTTTTCTTAACAATCTTGCCATACAAAGGATGTTTTACGTTGTACGCAATAGCTACTACAATTGTTTTATCCATTTTGTCGCTTACTACTGTACCTATTCTGGTTTTTCTGTAATTGCGTTCCATTTATAACGTCCTCCTTTCAACTCAAACCGCTTCTCAAACAGACTCTTTGAGTTCTATTTCACGAAGAATGGTTTTAACCTGGGCAATTGTTCTTTTAACCTCAACCATTTTCATGGGGTTATCTAACTGGTTGGTGGCATGCTGGAATCTTAAATTGAACAGCTGTGCTTTAAGCTCTTTAAGTTTAAGCTCTAATTCTGCTACGGACAGTTCACGAAGCTTATTTGCTTTCATTATTCGTCACCTTCCATTTCTGTGTTCTGGCGAACTACAAACTTACATTTGATAGGCAGTTTGTGAATAGCACGTGTCATAGCTGCACGTGAAACTTCTTCATTTACGCCTGCCATTTCAAACAATACTCTGCCCGGTTTAACAACAGCTACCCAGTATTCAGGTGAACCTTTACCACTACCCATTCGAGTTTCAGCAGGTTTTTCTGTTATCGGTTTATCCGGGAAAATATTAATCCAAACTTTACCGCCACGTTTTACATATCTGGTCATTGCAATACGGGCTGCTTCTATCTGGTTGCTGGTGATCCAGCCGGGCTCTGTAGCCACTATACCGTATTCGCCGTATGTTATTTTATTACCACGAGTTGCTTTGCCTTTCATGCGGCCGCGCTGTACTCTGCGGTATTTAACTCTTTTTGGCATTAACATTATTTTGCTCCTCCTTCCGATTTGCGAGCTTTTTTGCTTTCGGGAAGAACTTCGCCTTTATAAATCCATACTTTTACGCCGATTTTGCCGTAAGTTGTATTTGCTTCATAAAAACCATAGTCAATGTCTGCTCTTAAAGTCTGCAGCGGAATTGTACCTTCATGATAATGCTCACTACGTGCAATTTCTGCGCCGCCAAGACGACCCGAAACAGTTGTCTTGATACCTTTTGCACCGAGTTTCATTGCTCTGCCCATAACTGATTTCATGGCACGACGGAATGAAATTCTCTTTTCAAGCTGTGCTGCAATGTTTTCAGCAACAAGCTGTGCATTGATATCAGGAGATTTAACTTCGATGATGTTAACAGCAACATCACAACCGAGCATATCTACAAGCTCTTTTCTGAGCTTTTCGATTTCTGCACCGCCTCTACCGATTACGATACCCGGTTTTGCTGCGTGTATATTAATGAAAATTTTATTAACCTTACGCTGGATTTCAACTTTCGGAACACCTGCGAGGAAAAGTTTGTTTTTAATAAACTTTCTGATTTTTACATCTTCAACAAGGTTATTACCGAAATCTTTTTTGTCTGCATACCATTTTGAATCCCAGTCCTGAATAACGCCTACTCTAAGTCCGTGCGGATGTACTTTCTGACCCAAATCTTACACCTCCTTATTATTCTTTTTCTTTCAATACTAATGTGATATGACTTGTTCTTTTATTGATGCGGAATGCTCTTCCCTGTGCTCTGGGCATGATTCTTTTGAGAATCGGACCGGGGTTTGCATACGCTTCAGCTACATACAGTTTATCAACATTCATGTTGTGATTGTTTTCTGCGTTTGCAATAGCTGATTTTAAAACTTTTATCAATAATTCAGATGCTGCCTTAGGAGTGTTGTTGAGTATTCCCATCGCAACTCCGACAGGCTTATTTCTGATAAGGTCGTTAACGATTTTTACCTTGCGCGGTGAAATACGGGCATATTTATGTGTTGCACGTGCTTCCATGCCTCGCTCCTCCTTTCATAAGTCTCAAAACTTATTATCTTACTCCGGATTTTGAACCGGCGTGTCCACGGAATGTACGTGTGGGTGCAAACTCACCGAGTTTGTGACCAACCATATCTTCTGTGATGTATACCGGCACATGTTTACGTCCGTCGTGTACTGCTATTGTGTGGCCTACCATTTCAGGGAAGATGGTAGATGCTCTTGACCATGTTTTAAGAACTGTCTTTTTACCTGACTCATTGAGTTCTATAACTCTTTTAAGGAGTTTTTCATGGACAAAAGGGCCTTTTTTAAGAGATCTGCTCATTATCCTTCCTCCTCTTATTTATCTTTTCTTGCTTTAACAATCATTTTGTTAGAAGCTTTCTTTCTTGAACGTGTTTTATAACCGAGAGCAGGTTTACCCCACGGTGTAACCGGGCTGGGTCTGCCGATAGGTGATTTACCTTCACCACCACCGTGCGGGTGATCGTTCGGGTTCATTACAACGCCTCGAACAGTAGGTCTGAAGCCCATGTGGCGTTTACGGCCTGCTTTACCGATTGAAATGTTTTCATAATCGATGTTACCAACCTGACCGATTGTAGCTTTACATTCAATTCTAACAAGACGAACTTCGTTTGAAGGAAGTCTAACCTGAGCATATTTGCCCTCTTTAGCCATAAGCTGTGCTGCAACGCCGGCGCTTCTTACAAGCTGGCCGCCTTTGCCGGGAACAAGCTCAATGTTGTGAATGATTGTACCAACAGGAATGTCCGAAAGAGCAAGTGCGTTGCCGGGTTTAATGTCGGCACCTGCACCTGAAAGGATTTCTGTACCAACTGTAAGTCCCAGAGGAGCAAGAATGTATCTTTTTTCACCGTCTTCGTACTGAACGAGAGCGATGTTTGCACTTCTGTTAGGATCGTACTCGATAGTAAGAACCTTTGCGGTCATACCGTCTTTGTTTCTTTTAAAGTCAATAATTCTGTATTTTCTGCGCTGTCCGCCGCCTCTGTGGCGAACTGTAATTCTACCGTATGAATTTCTGCCGGCATTCTTTTTAAGAGGTGCGAGCAACGATTTTTCGGGAGTTGATGTTGTAATCTCCTCGAAAGTCGAAACTGTCATAAATCTTCTTGCCGGAGAGGTAGGATTATATTTTCTTATAGCCATAACTTTCTCCCTCCTTATTATGCCATGCCGTCAAAGAACTCTATTGTTTTGCTGTCTTCTTTAAGCGTTACGATTGCTTTTTTCCAATCGGGTCTTTTACCGATGTTAGCGCCCATTCTTTTGTATTTGCCTGTAACGTTAACGGTGTTAACCGATTTAACTTTTACGCCGAAAACTTCTTCAATGGCTTTTTTAATTTCAATTTTGTTAGCGCTTTTTGCAACCTCAAAGGTGTACTTTTTCTCGCCTATACCCATCATGCTTTTTTCTGTGATGATAGGACGTCTGATAATATCGTGTGCCAACATTATGCGTACACCTCCTCAATTTTTGATACAGCGTCTTTTGTAACAACCATCGATTCATATTTGAGGATGTTGTAAACGTTAAGAACATTTACGAATGCAGTTTCAACACCGGCAATGTTTCTTGCTGATTTATAAACTGTGTCATCCTTTTCTGAGGTAACGATGAGTGCTTTGCTTGCTGCACCGATATCTTTAAGCATTTTTGCTACTACACTTGTTTTGATTTCTTCGAGTTTAATATCGTCAACAACGATAAGCTCGCCGCTCTGAACCTTTGAAGTAAGAGCTGATTTCATTGCAAGTCTTTTAAGTTTTTTGTTGATTGTATATCTGTAATCGCGGGGTTTGGGACCAAGTGCTACGCCACCGCCGGTCCACTGGGGTGCACGGATGCTACCCTGTCTTGCACGACCTGTACCTTTCTGTCTCCACGGTTTTCTTCCGCCGCCGCGAACTTCTGTACGGGTTTTTGTGCTCTGTGTTCCCTGTCTCTGGTTAGCCAGGTAATTCACAACTACGCTGTGAATAGCGCTTTCGTTTATTTCTACGTCGAAAATGTCAGCTGATAATTCAAGTTTGCCAACGCTTTCGCCCGCCATATTTAATATAGCTATTTCAGGCATTTTATGCTCCTCCTTTCGGTTAGATTATTATTTTTTAACTGTATCTTTTATATAGAGCAGTCCGCCTTTGGGTCCCGGAACAGCACCTTTTATAAGAAGAAGGTTTCTGTCGGCATCAACTTTTGCAACAAACAGATTCTGAACTGTTTTTCTAACGTTGCCGTAGTGACCCGGAAGTCTTTTTCCTTTATATACGCGCGACGGGTCTGAACAAGCGCCCATAGAACCAACGCCTCTGTGATAACCCGAACCGTGAGTCATAGGACCGCGGTGTGTGCCGTATCTTTTGATTGTTCCTGAAAAACCATGACCTTTGCTTCTGCCTGTAACGTCAACCATGTCACCTGCTGCAAATGTATCGGCTTTAATTACGTCGCCTACATTGATGGCTGAAATGTCATCAAGTTTAAATTCTTTAAGGAATGATTTGAATGCAACGCCTGCTTTGCCGAAATGGCCTGCCATAGGTTTGTTCATTTTCTTTTCAGCTTTGTCGCCGAAGCCGAGCTGAACTGCCTCGTAACCGTCTGTTTCCACAGTTTTCTTCTGAACAACAACGCAGGGACCTGCTTCTACAACAGTAACAGGAATAAGGCTGCCGTCTTCACAGAAAAGCTGTGTCATACCAAGTTTTTTTCCTAAAATTGCCTTTTTCATCTTTCTTTTCGCCTCCATTTGGTTATTGGTTAATCATTTTGACTAACATGACCGGAAACCCGCCATTCATGACAATTGCGTTTTCCTCTTGTTTGTGCTTCTAAAGCACCCTATGCGCTATTTATTAATATTTTGCTTTTTGCATGATACACACAGGAAGTTTCATGTCAAAAACTTATATTAATTTGATTTCGATTTCTACGCCTGCGGGCAAATCCAATCTTTTAAGCGCTTCAACTGTCTTGGGTGCGGGTGATATGATATCAATGAGTCTTTTGTGTGTACGAAGCTCGAACTGTTCGCGCGAATCTTTGTACTTGTGAACCGCTCTCAAGATAGTTACAACTTCCTTTTTAGTGGGAAGTGGTATCGGACCGGAAACCTTTGAACCTGTTCTTTTTGCCGTATCAACAATTTTGCTTGCCGACTGGTCAATTAAGTTGTGGTCATAAGCTTTAAGTCTGATTCTCATTTTTGGTGTAGCTGCCATAACTGTCGCCTCCTGAAATATTTTTTAGCTGTTTCGTGTTTTGCGACAACAAAATTTCTGCACACTAATCCGGGAGTGTCATGCCATCCCTTCAAAATAACCCGATTGGATATTAAACTAAACCAACCGGGCACACAACGCAATATTAATATGAAGAAAACTCCATACCACTCTTGTAGTGTTTGCTTTTGTGCACAGTGACTCTGCCGCCCGGTTTAAAATCGGACAAATCTCCGCGGAAATTCCCTGTATTTTCATACAGAGTGCAACCTCCCGCCTCATCGACTGCCGTAAGTCACAGCCCTTTAATTATATCATAGATTTTATGCAGTTTCAATAGTCATTTTGCAGATATTTAGCTGTGTTTTAAAGTTTTTTTTGTGTGTTTTGTATACTTTTTGTATATTTTCTGCTTATTTTTACTTTTTTATACTTTAAAAAACCAGTTTTTGATAAAATTTCTATTTTTTTAATACTCATTTTTAATTTTTGTCCGAGTTTCTTCCTATTATATATATCACTCATTTTTTGAAACATCAGATAACAGATGTAACCCTTATATTACTCCAACTCATCCACCGCAGGCGATCCCCCTTCCCCTCAAGGGAACGGCTTTGGTTTTTCACTGACTCTTGGCTCCCCTTGTGAGGGGAGCTGGCAAAATCGAAGATTTTGACTGAGGGGTAGTTTTACACAAACATCTGTCAGAATGATATTTTTTCTCTCCCTCCGTCTTTTGCTACGCAAAATCCACCTCCCTCGTCAGAGGGAGGCAAGGGATACAGAGAATTGACTAATTCTATGTTGACAAATGTTGATTTTTATGATAAAATAATAATTGCCAAACAATTTTAATAAACAGACCTTCATATGCTTTTTTCGGAGAATATTATTCTCTTTTTGTGCTAATTGTAGTTATATGGATTTGTTAAAAATGCAAATTCCTCAGAACTACGGTTAGCACCCAACTTCTGTTTAAAATTGTTTGGCGACAATCGGAGTTTGCGTTTTTTGTGCGTCTGCTTCGGTTGGCGCACTTTTTTATTTTCGACAAAAATTTTAAGGAGGCTGATTTTATGAAAAAATTGTGTGCTTTTATTGTGGCATTCACCGCTTCGATTTCGGTTTTTGCGTGTCACCCCTTTATTTCTCTTACGCCAGCCATCACAAGCAGTACAATAACAGAAAAAACTGTTGACGATGCTGACAATAAGATTATCACTTATATCTGCAACAAAAACACAAAAAAGTTTCATCTGCCAAGTTGTTGCACGTTGCCGAAAGAAAAAAACCGTGTGTATATCTCCTCTTACGAACGGGCAATAAACCGCGGTTTTGCCCCCTGCAAAAATTGTAATCCGTAAATATACATTCAGGTTGCACTGATTCTTGGCTCCCCTTGTGAGGGGAGCTGGCAAAATCGAAGATTTTGACTGAGGGGTAGTTTACATAAACATCTGTCAGAATGATATTTTTTCTCTCCCTCCGTCTTTTGCTACGCAAAATCCACCTCCCTCGTCAGAGGGAGGCAAGAGTTTAAACATTTTTTATGTGTGTTGTAAGGAACGATGTCATTATCGTCCCGTTTTATTTTTTCTGCACATTTTAAGGCCGGATGTGGGCATCCGTCCCTACACATATTTGATGCAGTTTTATTCTATCTACCATGTTTTTAGCTACTTCACATATAAAACAAGGCAATCGGATTTTCCGATTGCCTTGCTTGTTATTTTAAATGATAATGGATTTGATTATTCTTCAATAATAAAATCTTTAACAACGTTTGCACAACGTGCACAAAGTGTGGGGTGGTCGGCGTTTTCGCCTACTGTTTTGCTGAACATCCAGCAACGTTCACATTTTTCACCCTCTGCCGGAGCAACTTTCATAACTGCACCGAATTCTTCGCCTGTGAAGCCTTCGCCTGTTCCGTTTGTCAGTTTAACATCGGAAACGATGAGGATTTCTTTGAGCATATCTTTGTTTGCTTCAAGAAGCTCAAATTTTTTGCCTTCTGCAAAAATTTCTATGCAAGCATCGAGAGATTTACCGATAACCTTTGCTGTTCTTGCTTCTTCAAGAGCTTTCTGTGCATCGTTTTTAAGTGCAATAAGGTTCGCGTATTTATCTTCTAAAGCCGCATCCTCATATTTATCATCTGCTTTAGGCATATCGTTAAAGAGTATGCTCTGTGTATCGTCAGATGCCTTATGAGGCATATTTTTCCAGATTTCTTCACTTGTAAATGCAAGCACCGGTGAAATAAGTTTAACAATGCCGTCAAGAACGGTAAACATAACTGTCTGTGCACTACGGCGGTTTTCACTTGAAACGCCCTCTGTATAAAGTCTGTCTTTGATTATATCAAGATAGAAGCTACTCATATCAACAACGCAGAAGTTGTGAATTGCATGGTAAAGCACATGATATTCAAAGTTTTCGTAAGCATCGTGAACTTTTTTAACAAGGCGGTTGAAACGCATAAGTGCCCATTTATCAAGTTCGGGCAGGTTTTCGTATGCAACAGCATCGCTGTCGGGATTGAAGCCTGCAAGGTTGCCGAGCATATAACGGGCTGTGTTTCTGATTTTGCGGTAGCTTTCAGAAAGCTGTGCAAGAATGTCTTTTGAAATTCTTACGTCAGATTTATAATCCGAAGATGCAACCCACATACGGAGAATATCTGCACCGTTTTTATCAATAACTTCCAACGGGTCAATACCGTTGCCGAGAGATTTTGACATTTTTTCGTTTTTACCGTCAACAACCATACCGTGAGTGATAACACGTTTATACGGTGCTGTGCCGTAGTTTGCAACACTGATAAGCAGTGATGACTGGAACCAGCCGCGATACTGGTCGTTACCTTCAAGATAAAGGTCAGCCGGCCATGTGAGGTCATCGCGTGTTTCCAAAACTGCACCGTGTGATGAACCGGAGTCAAACCAAACGTCCATGATGTCTGTTTCTTTTGAGAAATCTGTGCCGCCGCATTTTTCGCATTTAAAGTCTGCGAGCAGAATGTCGTTTGCATCCATTGCAAACCATGCGTCCGAGCCTTTTTCACGAATCAAATCGCTGATAATTTTGATTGTTTCGTCGTTGATGATAGCTTCGCCGCAATCTTTACAATAGAAAATCGGAATCGGCACGCCCCATGTTCTCTGACGTGAAATACACCAGTCGTTACGGTCTTTAACCATGTTGGTGATTCTGTCTTCACCCCATGCAGGCAACCACTGAACTGTTTTGATTGCTTTGACTGTATCTTCTTTGATTGCATCAACCGATGCAAACCACTGTTCTGTTGCACGGTAAATAATCGGGTTTTTACATCTCCAGCAATGGGGATATGAGTGAGTAATTTCTTCATCAGAAAGCAGATAGCCGTTTTCTCTTAAATATTCAAGAATTTTCACGTTTGCATCTGCACATGACAGACCGGCAAACTGACCTGCTTCATCTGTGAGCATACCTTTTGCATCAACCGGAACAACAATCGGGATTTCGGGATAGTTGCGGCAAACGATATAGTCTTCCATACCGTGACCGGGAGCTGTATGAACACAACCTGTACCTGCATCGAGAGTAACGTGATCGCCAAGGATAACAAGTGACTCTCTGTTAAGGAACGGATGTGCACAGGTGATATATTCAAGCTCGTCGCCTGTAAATGTTTTTATTACGCTGTAATCTTCAATACCGGCAATGTTACATACTGTATCAACAAGCTCGCTTGCAAAAATGTATGCTTCGTCACCTGATTTTACAAGGCTGTATTCAAAATCCTTGTTCAGGCAGATTGCAAGGTTTGCCGGAAGTGTCCAGGTTGTGGTTGTCCAGATAACGAAATAAACCTTTTCTGCAACGCCGTCAAATTTGCCTTTGCCGTCAACAACGGGGAATTTAACATAAATTGTGTTTGTTTTGTCATCGTTATATTCGATTTCTGCTTCTGCAAGAGCTGTCTGGCAGTCTGCACACCAGTAAACCGGTTTAAGACCTTTATAGATAAGACCTTTTTTTGCCATGTTGCCAAACATTTCAATCTGTTTAGCTTCAAATTCGGGCGTAAGTGTCAGATAGGGATTTTCAAAATCGCCCACTACACCGAGACGTTTGAACTGTTCGCTCTGATTTTTTACATATTTGTATGCAAAATCACGGCACACACTGCGGAATTTCGGGATTCCTGCCTGTGCCGGGTTGATACCGAGCTTTTTGATTGCCTGACGTTCGATAGGCAAGCCGTGAGTGTCCCAGCCGGGAACGTAGGGCACTTTATAACCGTTCATGCTTTTTTCACGAACAATAATGTCTTTAAGAATTTTGTTGAGGGTATGACCTAAGTGTATATCTCCGTTTGCATACGGAGGGCCGTCATGAAGTATGTAAAGGGGTTTGCCCTCGTTTTTCTTCATGAGAGTTTCGTAAAGTTTTTCTTCGTTCCAATTTTCAAGAATCTGCGGCTCCTTCTGGGGAAGATTAGCACGCATTGAAAAATCGGTTTGCGGCAGATTAAGTGTTTTGCCGTAATCCATTTTAACCATTCCTTTCTGTTTCTTCAGGTATATTTGAAACAATTTCAAGCACGCTCTGAAGCGAAGTCATAACCTGCTTTTTGAAATTGCTTATCTGCATTTGTGTGTTTGTAAGCTCAAGCTGCATTGCACTCACTTTTGACTGGGCATCAAGAATAATTTCTCTTGCACGGTTTTCTGCCTCGTCAATTATAAGCTGCGAGCGGTCGTTTGCGGCTTTTTTAAGCTCGTCACTTGTTGTCTGCGCAACAACAAGTGTGCTCTGGAGAACATCCTCCATTGATTTGTATTTTGTCACGGCACTTGAAAGTGCGGTAACCTTATCTTTTAAAGCGACATTTTCCATATACAGGGCTTTGTAGTCCTGAAACAGCATACTCATGAACTGGTCAACATCCTCACGGCTGTAGCCGCCCACGGCACTGCGCTTAAACTCTTTTGTTTCAATATCAATGGGTGAAAACATCAGATGACCTCCTCAGCGGATTTTTATTATATATATTTGCGAAACATCGCAATAAGTCTGCCTTTTTTTGACGTGCCGTCCTCGCCGTCAAACACAAATTTCCCCGCACCGCGGATTGAAATTATATCCCCGGCAGACACGTTTTGAGATACATTTGTTATTTCTTTGTAATTAATCTGCACCTTGCCAGACGTGATAAACTGTGCCGCCACCGCACGGCTTTTGCCCGTAAGATATGCCGTAACGCAATCAATACGAAGTGATGCAAGTGTGGTGCGACGGGTTTCAAACTGTTTTTCGGGAATATCGTCCTCGGTTATTTCTGCAATTTCACATTGCACATGAGAATGTGAAACCGAAACCAGATTGTCGCATATATACCGAGCAATTTCAGGTGTTGTGGCAACAAACGCCGTGCTGTCGGAAATTATTATATCTCCAAGCAACTCGCGTTTTATGCCAAGCCCTAAAAGCGAGCCGAGAAAATCACGGTGTGAGCGTGTTTTTTTGTCTGTAAGGCAGATTTTTACAAAGGCAATTGGCCATTCTATCTCCGAAATTTCCTGCCAGTCGGGATAAAATGCCGCCATTTTGCGTTCCGCATCTTCAAAGCCGCCCCACAGGGCAAAATCCGTTATTCCTGTAATCTGCTGATGCGGTAGGCTTAAAAACTTTGAAAACTGCGTGTATCCGCATTTGTCACGTTTGTTTGCAAGGTCGGCAATATGCCGACGCACAAGTGTTGCTTCGTCTATCATAGCTTAAAACAGAAATACAATTCTCAAAATTTGCAAAATATTCATAAGCACTACATTTAGAATTCTTATGAGAAACAATGCCACAATCGGCGAAATATCAATAGGCATAGCGTTAAAAAATGATATCTTTGAAAGTAGCCACCGTGACAAATTTATAAATGGGCTTATTATAAAATGAACCACACTCATAATTTTTGCAAAAATTTGGTTTGCATAAAGCGACGGCACCCAGCTTGCAAGTGCATCAATCAGTATACAAAAGCTGAGCATCGACATAATTGTATTTATTGCATAGGCAGCCGCCAAGTAAATTCGCATTTATTTCAGTCCTTTAGAATATAAAGCCTTTGTTTTTAAGCTCATCACGGAAATCGCCCATAATTGTAACATTGTAGGGTGCGATGAGATAAATATTATTTGCTACACGCTGAACACTTCCGCCCAGAGCATAAATTGCACCGTTAAGGAAATCAAAAATTTTGCGTGCAGTATCCTTATCCATAAGTTCAAGGTTAATGACTACCGGTTTTTTCTCTTTAAGATGGTCTGCAATGTCTTTTGCTTCATCAAAAGTTTCGGGTTGAATAACAACAACCTTAAACTGTGTTGTGGCGTTAATGTTTACAACTCTGCCTCTTTTAAACGCACCGGATGTTGATGCCGGTTTTTCAGATTCGCTTGAAAAACCTTCGTATTCTTCTTCAAATTCGTCTTCACCCGCATCAGAAATGCCCATAGCGTTTAAAATTTTGTCTGTTAATTTTCCCATGATAAATCCTCCTTATATACTTATAATAAAGTGGGGTTTATATAAAAGGTAAAACCTTTTTTAACTTTGTATGCTGTAATCTCTGTCACCATAAATTGTTCTGCCTACACGGATCATTGTTGCACCCTCTTCAATTGCACACTCAAAATCTCCGCTCATTCCCATAGACAGATTTTCCATAATAATATTATCGTACTTTTTTTGCTTTTTGTCAAGAAAAATATTGTATAAAGTTTTAAAAACTTTTCGTGTGTTTTCGATATTTCCGTCAAAAATGGGAGCAATTGTCATAAGTCCGCTCACTTTAATTCCCGGAAGTGTAGAAATATGGTCTAAAAGTGCATCAAGATTTTCTACGCTCACACCTGATTTTGACTCCTCGCCCGAAACGTTCACTTGCACAAGAGTGTTCATAACCACACCGCATTTCTGTGCACGGCGTGATATTTCGTCTGCAAGATGCTCGCTGTCAACAGAATGAATCATGTCAACCTTATCAATGATATATTTAACCTTATTTGTCTGCAAATGACCTATCAAATGAATTTCAGCGTTTTTTGACAGTCCGTCATATTTCTGCATGACCTCCTGCACCTTGTTTTCGCCGATTACTTTGATTCCGTATTTGTCAATGCTTTCGTTAATCAGTTCTACCGGCTTTGTTTTGGTAACGCCGATAAGTGTAATTTCATCAGGATTTCTGCCGCATTTTTTACATACTGCCTCAATCCTTGTTCGAACATTTTCTATATTTTTTTCAAGACTCACTGCGAAACCACCTCGTCATACAGCTTAAGCGCATTGCCGCCCGGGGCATCTTCCCTCACAACAACAAAGTCCGCATCTTCATAAATAATTTCGATATATTTTTTCTCTTGTATTCCATTTACAACAGCATTTACATACTTCCCATTATCATCATTTAAAACGGCGTTTTTAGGAACTTTAAGGCCCTCGTAATCTTTTATTAAAATTTCTGCATCAACTATGCGGCTGTTATAAATATTTTCAATTTCTTTTGTTCCCGAAACAAAAATTGTACATTTGCCGTTTTCTTCCGGGGATATGTATTCCACTCTGCACTCAATTGTTTGCTCGCCCTCTGTTTTAAGACGCACATTGATAGCATTACCCTCGTGCACCAACTGAGCTTTTTCACTTTCGCAAACTGTTGCAATAATCCATTTATTATTATCTGTAATTTTTGCAGGTGCATATGATACACTTTCATTTTCGGCATCTGATGAATTGTTTTTTGCTTCGCCCATCATGCTTTCGAGACTGCTTACTGATATATCACGGATATTATTCATATTGACACGTGTTTCAAATCCGTCACATCCCATAACAAACAAACCGGAAGAATCCGAAATTACATTCTGTTTTGTGTTACCAAGCTGAGCTTCAAGTGCCTTTTTCTGTGCTTCAAGCTCATGTATCTCCGAAATTGCTTTACCAGAGGTACCGTCGGCAATGCTTTGCTTTCTTTCAAGCAGGCCGTCTATGTCACGGCGCAGACGGTTTATTTCCTGCTGGTTTCTGTCTGCCGCAAGCTCCGAAATCATACTTGTGTAAGAGTGTATTGTATTGTCAATTGTCATTGTATCGTTAATAAGCGTTTCTTTTGAGTTTTGCGAAAGCTGTGCTTCACGTAGATTCTCATTAACCAGATTAAGCGAATTTACAAGCTGTGGGTCAAAATTACCAAGATACAAACATCCTACCGTCTGTCCTCTGAAAACACGGCTGCCGTTTGCAACGGTGTTCTGGAAAAATCCGCCCTCGCCGCCTTTTACCGGGTGTTCGTTCTTAATTGTCAGACATTCGCCGTTTACACTGTCTTCAATTGAAACATGGGTAACAGTGTAGGTTCTGCTTTTTATATCAAATTTCCGGTATGCGCTCCACATTGCAGAAAGACACACCACTATTACGATTACAGAAAGAATGTTTTTAAGTTTCAATGCGAAGCTCACCTCTTTTAGTTAAAATATTTTTTAAAATCAATTTCTGCCATATACGGCTCAATGCTCTCGCCCGGCGAAAGCCAGGTAATATTACTGCGTCTGAACCACGTAAGCTGACGTTTTGCATACCGTCTGCTTTCGGTTTTTATTTTTTCCTTTGATTCGTCAAGTGTGCAATAACCGTCAAAATAATCAAGAATTTCTTTATAGCCTATTGCCTGCATGGAGGTGTTTTTTCTGGTGCAACCCAGCCCTATGCAATACTCAACCTCTTCAAGAAGCCCTTTGTCAAACATAATGTCAACACGGCGGTTTATGCGGTCATAAAGCACCTCACGGTCATAGTCTATGGCAAACTCAAAAACGTCATAGATTTTTTCGCCGGTGCGGCTTTTTTCCTGGGCATCTGTCATGCTCATGCCTGCAAGCTCGTTGACCTCCAGTGCACGGATAACACGCTTGACATTGTTTTTATGAATTTTTTCTGCCGAAACCGGGTCTTTTTCACAAAGTAGTCTGTGAAGCTCATCCACGCCGTTTTTCTCATAAAAATCCTCGTATTTTTTTCTCACGGACGGGTCATCTTTTTCATTGGTAAGGATAATATTGTTTTTAACCATATCAATATAAAGCCCTGTTCCCCCTGCCATTACGGGAATTTTGCCTCTTTTTGCAATATCCGCAATTGCTTTGTGTGCCGCCGGCACATACTCGTGCAGAGAAAAATTCTCCGTCGGCTCGGCAATGCTTATAAGATGGTGCGGCACGCCGCACATTTCTTCTTCTGTTGGCTTTGCACTGCCTATATCCATATATTTGTAAATCTGCATGGAATCTGCCGAAACAACCTCGCCGCCAATCATCTGTGCTGTTTTAACTGCCAGGTCGGTTTTTCCCGAAGCGGTAGGTCCTTCAATTATGATAAGCGGTATCATTACATCAACCTCTTGAACTGCTTTTCTATAAATGTTTTATCCATAACAACCCACGCCGGTCTGCCGTGGGGACAGGTAACTGTTTTGTCAATTTCAAACAAGTCACGGACAAGAGCTTCCATCTCTTTTGGTGTCATTCGTTTGCCGGCTTTTATTGAACTGCGGCAGGCAACGGTATAAAGTGCACGGCGGCGCATTTCGTCCGTAACATCAACCTTGCCCTGTCTGAAATTAGAAAGAATTTCTTCAAAAACCGGAGTTATCTCGTCTATTTCAATAACCTGCGGAACACTTCTTATACATATATCATTGTTGCCGAAATCGTCAATTTCAAACCCTGCGACTGCAAAAAACTCACGGTTATCAAGTGCCGCCACCTTTTCTGCCGGTGACAAACGGACAATTTCGGGTGCAAGAAGCGACTGTGAAATAACGCTTGACTGCTCTGACTGTTTAAGAAGCTTTGCATAATTTATATGTTCATGGGCGGCATGTTGGTCAATAAGAATAACATCACTGCCCTTTTCTACTATTATATATGTGCAGAAAATCTGCCCTACAACGGTAAACTCGCCGCTTTTGTCAATAAGCTGACCCACCTGTGCAGTCTGCTGTGCATCAATACGAAAAGTTTCCTGTTTTTCTGCCGATGCTTTTTCTGCCGGCTTCAATTCCAGTTTTACAGCTGCTTTAAAAATTTTTTCTTCTGTCGGTTTTTCATCGCTTGCAAATTTGTAAGTCGGCAGATTTTCTTCTTTTTTCACCGGAGTTGCAACAAATTCTTCTGCCAGTTTTTGTGCCTGCTGTGACATCTGCTGACGGACAAAGCTTCCTGTCTGCACGGCAGGTTTTGATATACTGTGATTAGAATTTCCCGATGATTGCACAGCTCTGTCTTCCATAGCAGGTTTGTGGTCTGTTGCAGCTTTTATGCCTGCGGTGTATATTTCTGTCTCTGCTTTTTCAGGTGCCTTATCGGTAATTTTGGGCATCACCGGTTTTGCCAGTGCATTTTTTACCGCCCAATAAACCGCACGGTAAATGCGTGATTCATCAGAAAATTTAACTTCAAGTTTTGCCGGATGAACGTTTATATCAATGCTTCCGGCAGGAACATCAAGTTTAATTATTCCCACAGGATGAACCGTGTGCGGAATAATATTTTTATAAGCCTCTTCAAGGGCTGTAATAAGCATACGGCTTACAACAGGACGGTTGTTTACAAAAAATATCTGCATTGACCGTGTTTTTTTGGTAAACACAGGATTGCTCACAAGTCCGCTGACACGGATATTATCATCTTTGTAATCCACCGGGTCAAGCTGGCTCGCAATCTGTTTGCCGTAAATTGTAAACACCGTGTTTTTAAGGTTTCCGTCACCGGGCGTGAACAGTTTTTCTTTGCCATCGGCAACAAGACGGAAAGACACCTCCGGATGGGCAAGTGCCGTTTTGCGGACGGTTTCTTCAATATATCCGGCTTCGGTAGCTTCTTTTTTCAAAAATTTAAGTCTTGCCGGGGTTGTATAAAACAAATCTTCAATTTTTATGGACGTACCGACAAAACCGGGCATGGGCGAAACATCGGTGATTTCACCGTAATTTGCACACGCCTGCATACCCTCATCAAACTCTGCCATACGAGTGTAAAGTGTCACCTTTGCAACAGATGCAATACTGGCAAGAGCCTCGCCTCGAAAACCGAAAGTGTAGATATTATTAAGGTCTTCGGGTGTTGCAATTTTGCTTGTTGCATGGCGTTTAAAAGCGTTTTCAACATCGTCCGGATGTATACCGCAACCGTTATCGGTAACTTTTATCATAGAAATTCCACCGCCTTTTATTTCGACGGTAATTGACGATGCGCCGGCATCAACAGAATTTTCGCAAAGCTCTTTAACCGCCGAGGCAGGACGTTCCACAACCTCGCCGGCAGCAATCATGTTGGCTAAATTTTTATCAAGCTGTTTTATGTACATCTGTTTTCACCACGCAATTTTTTTGTTTCAAAACAAAATACAGTCTTACGAACAAGTCTTCCTTGTCGTACAATATGCCCGGCTCCCTCTGATAAGAGAGCTGTCATTTTCTAAAGGAAACTGACCGAGGGAGATTTGTAAAAATTAATTTGTATAAATCTCTCCCTCCGACAAAACCCACGGTTTTGCCACCTCCCTCGTCAGAGGGAGACAAGAGACAATACCATTTTTCTTTAAAGTGATTCTGTTTCTTTTTTGAGTTTATAAAGAATATTCATACTCTCAATTGGAGTGAGCGTATCAAGATTAATCTTTTTAAGTTCGTTGACTATCTGCTGACCGAGAGTTTCCTCAAGGCTAAGCTGCATAGTCTGCTCAAACTGCTGTTCTTTTTTCTGTTGTTCTGTATTAATGCTGTCAAATTCACCGGGTTCTCCCGACGTTTGTTTGCTTTCCGATTCAAAGCCTTTAAGCAGCTTCCTTGCTCTTACAACAACTTTTTTCGGCAGTCCGGCAAGTCTTGCAACCTCTACGCCGTAGCTTTCATCAGCACCGCCCTCAATAATTTTGCGAAGAAAAACAATATCCTCGCCTCTTTGCTTGATTGCTACACTGAAATTTTTAACTCCCGGAATTATATTTTCAAGCTGGACAAGCTCATGATAATGTGTTGCAAAAAGAGTTTTTGCACCGCAGATTTTCTTGTCTGCCGTATATTCCGCCACAGCCCACGCAATCGCCAGCCCGTCATAGGTACTGGTGCCTCTGCCGATTTCGTCATAAATAATAAGGCTTTTTGCGGTTGCGTGTTTCAAAATATACGAAACCTCGCTCATTTCCACCATGAACGTGCTCTGTCCCGAAGCTAAGTCATCGGACGCACCCACTCTGGTGAATATGCTGTCAACAATACCTATTCTTGCACTCTGTGCCGGCACAAAACTGCCTATCTGTGCCATAAGTGTAATGAGTGCTGTCTGGCGCATATATGTAGATTTTCCCGCCATGTTGGGACCTGTAATTATAAGAAATCTGCTGTCTGCACCGTTAAAATAAACGTCATTTGGCACAAACATATCATCGCTGAGCCGTTCAACAACCGGATGTCTGCCCTGTCTTATATCGATAATGTCCGATGTGTCAACATCAGGACGGCAGTAATTATGCTTTGCGGCAGTTTCAGCAAGCGAGTACAGTGCATCAACCGTGCCGATTGCCGCTGCCGTGCGTGCAATGCGTTCCATATTATCGGCAACAGAATCACGAAGCTGTTCAAAAAGCCTGTATTCAAGCTGAACACTTTTTTCTTCTGCACCGATAACTTTATCTTCAATTTCTTTAAGTTGCTCTGTTATATAACGTTCTCCGTTTGTAAGAGTCTGTTTGCGTATGTAGGTTTCGGGAACTTTATCGACATTTGATTTTGAAACCTCAATATAGTATCCGAAAACCTTGTTATAACCGATTTTTAAGTTTTTGATACCGGTTTTTTCACGTTCCTCGTTTTCTATTGCCGTAAGTCCGCCTTTGCCGAAAGAAAGTGCACGGCGGTATTCGTCAAGCTGCATATTGTAGCCGTCTTTGAAAATGCCACCGTCACGGAGCGAAACCGGCGGATTTTCAATGATTCCCCTGTCGATTTCATCAAAAACATCTTCAAGGGTATCTATATTTTCAAATGCCTCACGCAGTGCTGCACTTTTTGCGTTTTCCAGTTCTTTTGAAAACGCCGGAAGCATCTGCAAAGAGGTTTTAAGTGATGCAAGATCACGGGCGTTTGCTGTTTTGCACACGATTTTGCTGAGGATTCGTTCCATATCAAGAACTGTTTTAAGCAGGTCTCTTATATTTGTGCGGAAAACAATGTCCTTGCAAAGCTCTTCAACACCCGAAAGGCGTTTGTTTATAAGTGTACAGTTTACAAGAGGCTGCTCAACCCATTTACGCAGGCGGCGTGCACCCATTGCTGTCTGCGTGCAGTCTATCGCCCACAGGAGTGAACCTTTTTTTGCTTTTGTACGCATAGTTTCGGTAAGTTCAAGGTTTCGTTTTGAGTTGATGTCAATCTCCATAAACTCGCCGACTGTGTAATAATTCACCTTGTTTATGTGGTTTATACCTGTTTTCTGTGTCTGTTTTATATATTCAACCGCACCGGCGATAGCGTGGTAAGAAATATCGTTCTCGTCAAGCACATTGCCGTCAAACTGGCATCTGTTTGTTGCCTGCGGATTTGAAAAATACCGTTTCGCATCTCTGGTAACGTAAATTCCCAATCCGGTCACAATACGGTCAATGTTTAAGTCACCTGAAGCCTCAAAGCTGAGAAGTGCTTCGGAGGGATTGTATCTTGAAATTTCGCAGATGAGATTCTGATAAATTTCGTTTGTAAGCGATGTTGCATAAAGCTCACCGGTAGAAAAATCAACAAAGCAAAGACCTATTTCGCCGTCTTTTTCGTGTATGGAAACAAGAAAATTGTTTTTTGAAGAATCAACAACACTGTCGCTTATGATTGTCGCCGGTGTTACCACACGTATAACCTCACGGCGTACAATTTTGTTTGCCTTCGACGGTTCTTCCATCTGTTCACAGATTGCCACTTTATAGCCTTTTTCAACCAGCTTTGTTATATAACCCTCACTACTGTGAAAGGGAATTCCGCACATGGGGGCACGCTCAGGCATACCACAATCTCTGCCGGTGAGAGTAAGCTCCAGTTCTTTTGAAGCAGTAATCGCATCGTCAAAAAACATTTCATAAAAATCTCCCAGACGGTAAAACAAAATGCAGTCTTTATATTCTTCTTTCGTCAGAAGATACTGCTCCATCATCGCTGTGTATCCCATAAAAATTCCCATAGCCTTTCTGCCCACAAATAGTAATAAAAATATATACGCATCACTTTATGGGCAGAAAAGGCGTATAATCGGAATTATGTACATCGCTTTTTCGTGCCGCACGGGCACGAAAATTTGGCGGTGCATTAAATTTCGCTAACCAAAAGATACCGAAATTACGCTGTTTTATACGGGTTCGGATTACTCACTTTCGGTTAGAGGCATTAACGTGATTTTTCACGTTAGTGCTCCTTGTCTTTATGGATTTAAACTGTTATCAATGGCATCCGCTACAGGTTGAGCATGAGCCTGTACATGAAGAATGCTCGCCATCGGCATCTTCGCCTGTCACGCAGAACTGGATAACCGCATTTACATCAGAAAGCAGTTTTTCTGCCGCCGCTTTTGCTTCGGTATATTCTTTTATAACGCCGTTTTTTATAAGGTCATTATACTGTTTTGCCAGTTTTTTGCGGATTTCTATCATTTCCATGGGTTTGATGTCTTCTTTTTGCATCTGTGCGGCAAGCTCACCGCGTTCTGCGTTATATTTCAGCAGAAGTGCCTGTGCTTCCTCGTCTGTTTTGAATTTTTCTTCTGCCTCAGCAAATCTTACAAACTGCTCGCTTACTGAAATTGCCTCACCAAGCTGTTTTGCCATTTCTAAAATATCCATTTTTCTTTTCCTTTCTGTTATATCAGCTCACCTTTAAGGTAAAACGATTTTGCTTCTGTTATTTTTACTGTTTTATATGTGCCTATCAGGCTTTCATCGCCCACAAAATGCACAATTTTGTTTGTATCTGTATGACCGGTCAGCAAATTGTCTTTTGTTTTGCTTGTGCCGTCAACAAGCACCTCGTACTCGTTTCCCACATAACCGGAATTTATTTCAAAATTTATATCCTGCTGCACTTTTAAAAGTCTCTCAAGGTTTGCGTGCTTTTCTTCTTCAGAAATTACGTCCTCCATTTTTGCGGCAACAGTGCCTGTCCGCCGTGAATAAATAAAGCTGAACACACCGTCAAACCGCACTTTTTTAAGCACATCGAGAGTATGCTCAAACTCCTCGGTTGTTTCACCCGGAAATCCCACAATAACATCTGTTGTGAGGGCAATGCCCGGAATACGTTTCTTTATTTTCATAACAAGCTCAAGATACTGCTCTTTTGTATACCGGCGGTTCATTTTTTCAAGCACCCGTGTGCATCCTGCCTGAAACGGCAGATGCAGCGATTTGCAAACCTTGTCACAGGTTGCCATTGTTTCAATAAGCTCGTCACTTAAATCTTTCGGATGGGAGGTCATAAACCGTATGCGACGCACGCCCGGAATATCGTTAACCTGTTTTAAAAGCTGTGCAAACGTAATTTTTTCTTCAAGCCCCTTGCCGTATGAATTTACATTCTGACCAAGCAGGTTTATTTCGGTATATCCTACTGCGGCAAGAGCTTTTATTTCGGCAAGAACATTTTCGGGTTTTCGTGATTTTTCACGTCCTCTGGTATATGGAACAATACAGTATGAACAGAAATTGTCACAACCGTACATTATGCTGACATTACAGCTTCCGCCTGGCTCACGGCGGCTGGGCATACCCTCGGTAATTTCGCTTTTATCAAGAATTTCAAAGGTGCGTTTGCCGGTGCTTAATTTGTTTAAAACAAGCGCCGGGAATCTGTCAATATTATGCGTGCCGAAAATAATATCCACATAAGGATAAGATTTTCTCAGCTTTTCAACAACCTGCGGCTGTTGCATCATGCATCCGCAAACACAGACAATAAGCTCCGGATTTTGTTCCTTTAACTTTTTAAACTGCCCCACATTGCCGTAAATGCGGCTTTCTGCCCCTTCACGGACAGCACAGGTGTTTATGACAATTATATCGGCAAATTTTGCCTCGTCACAAAAGCCATAACCCATACATTCAAGCATTCCCCGGATATTTTCCATATCTGCCGTGTTCTGTGCACAGCCGAATACATGAGTGTATGCCAGATATTTTCTGCCGGCAGATTTGCTTTTTGCATTTATAATATCGCCGACCTTTGCAATATCGGCTGTTCCCGCAAATTCCAACGCTGTATCTCTCCAATCAAATTCTTCCCGATTTTAGACTATATATTATATTATAATATAAAATAATAAAAAAAGCAAGTAAAATATTGAATTTTCTTAAAAAAATATGTCGAAATTAACTTTATGGCAAAAATCATGCCGATTATGAAAAAAAGTATTTGCTTTTTTGAAAATTTGTGTTATAATATAAAGTGATGTATTATGCAGAATTTTGAGGTGCCGTTTTAAACCGGAAAGGACGTGGGCAAAATTGACAAAACGTGAAAAACAGCTTAGAGAAAAAATTGAAGAAATCCGCAAAATTTTCGGTGTGGTTTATGCCGATGCCGAATGTTCTCTTGATTTTGAAGACCCACTTCAGCTTCTGATTGCAACACAGCTTGCCGCACAGTGTACGGATAAGCGTGTGAATATGGTTACGCCGGCACTTTTTTCACGCTACAAAACCGTTTCGGATTTTGCCGATGCCGATATAAACGAGCTTGAAGATTATATCCGTTCAACCGGATTTTATCACAACAAGGCAAAAAATATTATCGGATGCTGTAAAAAACTTATCAGTGATTTCGGCGGACAGGTTCCGGAAACAATGGAAGAACTGACCTCTCTGCCCGGCGTTGGCAGAAAAACCGCCAACATTATAATCGGCGATGTTTATAAACAACCGGCAATAGTTATAGATACCCACGCAAAACGAATTGCAAAGCGCATAGGGCTGACCAAAAACACCGACCCTACAAAAATCGAATTTGACCTTGCAAAATTTTTGCCGGAAGATTATACCTTTGAATTCTGCCACCAGCTTGTTTACCACAAGTCGGAG
>JAZNOL010000080.1:0-8532 GCA_045580815.1 Clostridia bacterium
CCTCATTTTTTGTTGTTAGTATAAATTTATGCAAAAGTTATAAAAAAATGTTGAAATTGATACGTATAGTGTGCTATAATATAATAGAGGGGATATTTATGGTTGAAAAAGAAATGGCGGCAGTGAGGGAGGAAATAACCGAAATAACTGCTGATGACGATATAAAAACTAACAGACCGCAAGGTTTTTTCAAACGTCACGGTGAGGCACTTGTTGCTCTGCTTTGCTCGATGTGTATTCTTGCGGCATGTATAATTAATCTGACTGCAAAAGAAGACACACAAAAAAACGATGTTACAGTTTTACCCGGTGCTGAAGAAACCGGTGACAAAGACGGCTTAAATGCAGAAAATGAGTTGCAAGAAAATGCCGGCGAGACCGTTGAAATCACAGTAATTGCCGACGAAAACGGCAACAGACCTTTTGTAAGGCCGGCAGGCATTGCACCCTCACCGCTTAACGAAGAAAAAATTGACCCGGCTTTTCCGTCGGATATATCAAAAGCACTTAAAGTAAACATGGTGACATCTGACAAAAAAGTGGCGTATCTTACATTTGATGACGGCCCGTCAGACAATACAGAGCAGATTCTTGAAATTCTTAAAAAATACGGTGTAAAAGCTACGTTTTTTGTGCTTGGAGAAAAATGTGAGCTTCGTCCCGAGCTGGTAAAGAAAATGTTTGACGAGGGTCACACCATCGGCAATCACACCTACAGCCATGATTATGAGGCGATTTATGAGTCGGCGGAAACTCTGCGCGAGGAAATTTACAAAACAGAAGATATAATAGCCGGAATAATCGGCAGAGAAAACGTTATGAAGCTGTTTCGGTTTCCGGGTGGTGCAATGAGCCCACGCCAGAGCGAGCTTCGGGCAGATTTTGAGAATTTCGGTTATAAATATGCCGACTGGAATGCTCTTAACGGTGATGCCGAAATGGCGGATTATACCTATGACCATTGCATATCAAGAATCAAAGAAACCTGTAGTGATACGGGTGATGTTGTTATACTGATGCATGACGCTCCGCTTAAAACCATGACGGTTGCCTCACTTCCCGAAACGATAGAATACCTGATTTCGCAAGGCTATTCTTTTGAAAGGATTGTTCCGTAATTTGAAAACATACACCTATACAGTAGATTATCATATACACAGCAATATTTCTCCTGACGGGCACGAAAGCATTGATAACATATGCAAATGTGCCATAAAGCTCGGTCTTGACGAAATTGCCATAACCGACCATTTTGACCTGTACAGCAAAAATACGGACGGTGACGGATATAGCATTGACCGTGTTAACAGAGAAATAAATGCCGCACGAAATAAACACGGTGACAGGCTTAAAATTTTAAAAGGCGTTGAAATAGGACAGGCAGGCAATCATCCCGATCCTGCACAAAAACTGCTGGAATCGGGCAATTTTGATTATGTTCTTGGCTCGGTTCATTTCATTGACGATGAGGCAGATATTGCAATGTTTCCATTTGATACAAAAAATTATAAAACAGCGTTTGAAAAATATTTTTTAAGCCTTTATGAAACCGCAAAAACCGGGCTGTATGACTGCATAGGGCATCTTGATTATCCCAAACGTTATGCCGGAATACGAGGCATACGCCTTAGTCACGGATATTACATGGATATTATAGAAGCAATATTAAAAGAGGTTATAAAGCAAGGTAAGGGTATAGAAATTAATTATTCGGGTTTAAGACAAAAAATTGCTGACACTCTGCCGTCATATGACATTGTTAAGCTGTATAAAAGCATGGGTGGTATAAATATAACAGTCGGCTCGGATGCTCACCGGCTTTATGCCATAGGCGACCACACAAAAGAAGCTATGAATATTCTTGAAACCGTTGGTTTTAATTACATAACACTTTATGAAAACAGAATTCCAAGATATTTAAAAATATAAAAGGAAGGTGCATATAAATGAATCAACTTAAAGAAATTGCAGGCAGAATAAAGGAGCTTCGTGAAATTCTTGAAATGTCGGATAAAGAAGTGGCAGATGCCGTAGGCATCGAGCTTGACCAGTATATCCGCTACGAGAACGGTGAGGATGATATTCCCGTAAGTATTCTTTACGGTATTGCGGATGCTCTTGGAACAGATACAACCGTGCTTCTTACAGGCGATATGCCGAGAATGTCCGGCTACACCGTTGTAAGAAAAGGTGGCGGTGCACATGTTGAAAGAAACCCCGATTACAAATTTGCATCTCTTGCGTTTAATTTTATCGGCAGAGAAATGGAGCCGATGATTGTAACTCTTGATGAGGCTGACAAAACTCCCGAGCTTGTTTTCCATGCCGGTCAGGAATTTAACTATGTGGTCGAAGGCAGTGTTAAAGTTACTATAGGAAAAAACGTGTTTGTCTTAAATGAAGGCGACTGTGTTTATTTTGATGCAATGCTGCCTCATTCACAGCAGTCTGTGAAAGGCGAGTCAAAATTTGTTACCGTTATCAATGAGAATGCGAAAGGAATGAAAGGGTAAATGATAGAGAAGTTTTTACCGAGGACAGAGTTTGAAAGCTATGAGGATTTTAAGCAGAATTATAAACTTATCGTACCTGAAAATTTCAACTTTGCCTATGATGTAATAGACGAATGGGCTCGTCAGGACAAAACAAAAGAAGCCCTTCTTTGGTGCAATGACGAGGGTGGCGAAAAACACTTCACTTTTGAAGATTTAAGAATTTTAAGCAATAAAACTGCAAACGTATATAAAAGCCTTGGCGTTAAAAAAGGCGATAAGGTTATGCTTATTTTAAAACAACGCCCCGAAGCATGGATTTGTATTCTTGCCCTTTGCAAAATCGGTGCCGTGTGTATTCCGGCAACGTTCCAGCTTACAACAAAAGACGTTGTTTACCGCTGTAATGCCGCAAGCATTAAAATGATAACAATGGTTGACGACGATGGACTTTATGACTATGTAAAAACCGCACGTCCCGATTGTGAAACCCTTGAAAACATCGGTATAGTAGGCGATAAAATATACGACGGTTGTCTTGATTTCCGCAAAATGGTTGAGGAAGCAAGCGACGAATGGACAAGACCTACCGGCGATGAGGGCACAACAAACGATGATACAATGCTTATGTATTTTACATCAGGCACATCCGGAATGCCCAAAATGGCAACTCATTCCTTTACTTATCCGCTTGGTCATATAACAACGGCAAAATACTGGCAACACGTTGAAGACGGCGGCAGACATCTGACAATGTCAGACTCAGGCTGGGCAAAATTTGCATGGGGCAAAATTTACGGTCAGTGGATTTGCGGTGCGGTTATTGTTGCATATGACCAGGAACGTTTCAATGCAGAAAAAACTCTGGAAACACTTAACAGACTTCAGCTTACAACCTTCTGTGCACCGCCTACAATTTACAGATTTTTAATTAAAGAGGATTTGTCAAAATGCGATTTTTCGTCAATTAAACACGCATCAATTGCCGGCGAACCGCTTAACCCCGAGGTTTATAACAAATTCCACGAGCTGACAGGTCTTTATCTTACAGAGGGCTTCGGACAGACAGAAACAACGGTTATTCTGGCAAACTTTGAATGGTTTGGCGTAAAACCCGGCTCAACCGGCAAACCGTCACCTCTTTATGATATTGACATTGTTGACGAAAACGGCAACAGCTGTGAAGACGGTATCGTAGGCTCTATTGTTATAAAAAATGCCGGAAGTAACCCTCCCGGACTTTTCAGGGAATATTACCGCAACGAAAATGCTACAAACTCCTGCCGTCAGAACGGTGTTTATAACACCGGTGACACCGCATGGCGTGATGCTGACGGATATTTCTGGTTTGTGGGCAGAAACGATGACGTTATCAAATGCTCAGGCTACCGAATCGGACCCTTTGAGGTTGAAAGTGCACTTATGACACATCCCTCTGTTCTGGAATGTGCTGTTACGGCCGCTCCCGACCCGGTAAGAGGACAGGTTGTTAAAGCAACCGTTGTGCTGGCAAAAGGATATACTGCGTCCGATGAACTTCGTAAAGAGCTGCAAGATCACGTTAAACACGCAACAGCACCTTATAAATATCCCAGAATTCTTGAATTTGTGGATGAACTTCCTAAAACAATCAGCGGAAAAATCCGCCGCGTTGCAATAAGAAACGAGGATAATAAATAAGAACAAAAATGGCGAGTCTGCTTTATTGCAGACTCGCTTTTTGTATAATAAAAATAGGCGGAGAAAGCTCCGCCTGTACTATTGCATATTTCTCAATTTCTCCACAATTTTTTCAAAATAATCAGGCAAGGGTGCGTTCTTTTCAATGTACTCCCCTGTTACGGGATGCACAAAACCCAGCGTTGCCGCATGAAGAAGCTGTCCCTCGGTTTTAAAAGGCTCTTTTTTTAAATCCCTTACGCCGTAAACCGGGTCGCCTGCCACGGGATGAGAAATGCTTGCCATATGCACACGAATCTGATGTGTCCGCCCCGTTTCCAGACGGCATCTGACAAGTGTAAACTGTCCCAGCCGTTCCAGAATGCTATAATGTGTAACCGCATTGCGGCTGTTTTTATCTGTGATACACATTTTTTTGCGATCTTTGTCACTTCTGCCAATCGGTGCATCAACCGTACCGCTGTCCACAGCAAATCCACCGTGAACAAGTGCTATATATTCTCTTGTCAGGCTATGCTCCTTAATCTGCTCTGCCAGCCCTATATGAGCAACATTTGTTTTTGCCACAAGAAGCAAGCCGCTTGTGTCTTTATCAATACGGTGCACAATTCCCGGGCGCAAAACGCCGTTTATTCCCGAAAGACTATCACCACAGTGATACATGAGTGCATTTACAAGTGTTCCGCTGTAATTTCCCGGTGCCGGATGCACAACCATTCCCTGTGGTTTATTCACAATAAGCAAATCGCTGTCTTCATAAACAATATCAAGGGGAATATTTTCCTTTTCAATTTCAAGACTTTCAGGTTCAGGAACATCCATATCAATTTCATCGCCGCATTTAAGTTTTGTTTTTGATTTTGCAACTTTGCCGTTTACAAAGATGCAATTTTCCTCTGCCAGCTTTGAAATATACGACCTTGACATTTCGGTGTTTTCACCGAGATATTTATCTATGCGCTCCCCCACGCCTGTTTCGTCAACTGTGAGTTTTATCTGCATTTTTAAATTTCTCCTCAAAAAGCATATACAAAATCAAAAGCGTTGCTCCGCAGACAACAAAAATGTCCGCAACGTTAAACACCGGAAAATTTATCAGTTTAAAATCAAGAAAATCTATTACATAACCAAGGGAAAAACGGTCTATCATATTACCGATGCCGCCACCAATAATCATGGAAAGTGACGCAAGCAGAACCTTGTTTTTCGGTTTTTTGATAACAATAAAAATAAGTGCCGCAACAACCACAACCGCCGAAACCAGGCCCAAAACAGAGGTTTTGCCGGCAAATATACTCCACGCCGCACCGGTGTTGCGCACATATGTAATATGAAAAACATCTTTAATGACAGGCAAAGACTCGTGCAGTTTCATATTTGAAACAACAGCTTTTTTTGTCAGAATATCAGCCAAAACAAAAAAAACTGTTAAAATTGCGTAAAAACAGTACATACAATCACATCCTCTTTATTATTATATCACAAAATTTTTGTTTTGTAAAGAAAGATTTTAAAAAAATACTTGCATTTTTTGTCATGTGGTGTTATAATATTATTATAGACTGAAGCACATAGCCTGCGGGCGAAAACTTCAGCCCCATATAATATTCAGGAGGTAGTAAAAATGCAATTTAAAAACGCTTATCTTGCAGAACTCATGCAGACAGTTATTGCAAGAAACCCCGGCGAACCCGAATTCCACCAGACAGTAGAAGAAGTGCTTTCTTCACTCGAACCGGTTGTTGAAAAACATCCCGAATACATAGAATCCGGCGTTCTTGAAAGAATAGTAGAGCCCGAAAGAATCATAAAGTTCCGTGTACCGTGGACAGATGACAACGGCAAAGTTCACGTTAACCGTGGTTTCCGTATTCAGTTCAACAGCGCAATCGGTCCTTACAAAGGCGGTCTTCGTTTCCACCCGTCTGTTTATGAAGGTATTATTAAATTCCTCGGTTTTGAACAGATTTTCAAAAATTCACTTACAGGTCTGCCCATCGGCGGCGGTAAAGGCGGTAGCGACTTTGACCCCAAAGGCAAATCTGATGCTGAAGTTATGAGATTCTGCCAGAGCTTTATGACAGAACTCAGCCGTCACATCGGTTCACACGTGGACGTTCCCGCCGGCGACATCGGCGTTGGTGCAAGAGAAATCGGTTACCTTTTCGGTCAGTACAAAAGAGTTTGCAACAACTTTGAAAATGCTGTTCTCACAGGCAAAGGCATTTCTTACGGCGGAAGCTTTGTTCGTCCCGAAGCAACAGGCTACGGTGCAGTTTATTTCTGTGACGAGGTTCTTAAAAGCCACGGCGAAAGCATTAAAGGCAAAACCTTTGCAGTTTCCGGTTTCGGTAACGTTGCATGGGGTGCAGTTCTCAAAATCAACCAGCTGGGCGGTAAAGTTCTTACAATTTCCGGTCCCGATGGTTACATCTATGACAAAGACGGCGTAACATCTGAAAAAGCCGCTTATATGCTTGAAATGCGTGCATCAGGTCGTGATAAAGTTCAGGATTATGCTGACAAATTCGGCGTTGAATTCTTCGCAGGTGAAAAACCCTGGGGCGTTAAAGCTGATGTTATCATGCCTTGTGCTACACAGAACGAAGTTCGCATTGAAGATGCTGAAAAAATCGTTGCTAACGGTGTTAAATTCTACATTGAAGTTTCTAACATGCCCACAACAAACGAAGCTGTTGAATATCTGTGCAAAAACGGCGTAGTTGTTGCTCCGTCAAAAGCAGTTAATGCCGGCGGCGTTGCAGTTTCTGCCCTTGAAATGAGCCAGAACAGTATGCGTATGTCATGGTCAGCTGAAGAAGTTGACGAAAAACTTCACGGCATCATGGTTAACATCTTCAACACAGTCAGCTCTGTTGCTGAAGAATACGGCATGAAAGACAATCTCATCGCAGGTGCAAACATTGCAGGCTTCCTTAAAGTTGCAGAAGCAATGCTGGCACAGGGTGTAGTATAATTAACAATTCTGTATTGTTTTCGGGCGCTTCTCTAAAAAAGCGCCCGATTTTTATATTCAACTATTTTATCTTTCAAGGAGGTTAAAGCTATGTCACTTAATCAGACCCCATCCGGTGAGCGCGTACACATTGCCTTTTTCGGCAGACGAAACGCCGGAAAATCAAGCCTTGTGAATGCTGTTACCGCACAGCAGATTTCTGTTGTTTCCGATACAAAAGGCACAACCACCGACCCGGTTACAAAAGCAATGGAGCTTCTTCCCATCGGCCCGGTTTTAATTATTGACACTCCCGGATTTGATGACGAGGGTGCACTGGGGCTTTTGCGTGTAAAACGCACAAAACAGGTGCTTAACAAAACAGATATTGCCGTGCTTGTTGTGGATATAGTTGAGGGATTAAAGACTTGTGATAACGAGCTTATCGACCTTTTTAAAGAAAAAAATATACCGTTTATCACGGTTTACAATAAAAGCGACCTTACCGATAAATCCGCAGGCGAAAATGACAAAACCACTGTATATACAAGTGCAAAAACCGGGTTTGGAATTGAAGATTTAAAAAACACAATCGGCAAGCTTGCATTGCAAGAAAAACCGATTTCCCCTCTTGTGAGCGACCTTGTACAGCCAAAAGATTTTGTTGTGATGGTTATTCCAATTGATTCATCAGCACCAAAGGGTCGCATTATTCTCCCCCAACAACAAGTTCTTCGCGAGCTTTTAGACAGCGGCGCAACTGCAATTTGCGTTCGGGACAACGAGCTTGAAGAAACCCTTGAAAATCTCGGCAAAAAACCGTCGCTTGTCATTACGGACAGTCAGGTTTTCGGAAAAATTTCAAAAATTGTGCCGCAAGATATTAATTTAACATCCTTTTCTATTCTGATGGCAAGATATAAAGGATTTTTAAAAACCGCCGCTGTTGGTGCAACCGCCATTGACAGTCTTAAAAACGGCGATGTGGTGCTTATTTCCGAAGGATGCTCACACCACCGTCAATGCGAGGACATCGGCACGGTAAAACTTCCGAAATGGCTGAAAGAACACACCGGCAAGGATATTATAATCGAAACCTCATCAGGCACAGAGTTTCCCGAAGATTTGTCAAAATATGCACTTGTTATCCATTGCGGAGGTTGCATGGTAACTCAGCGTGAAATGATTTACCGCATGAAATGTTCTTCAGATGCAGGCGTGCCGTTTACAAACTACGGCATTGCAATTGCCCATATGCACGGAATTTTAAAACGCAGTGTTAATGTTTTTGATGACATTTCAAAATTGATATAGTAATAAACGGCTGTTTTGACGTATTAGTCAAAACAGCCGGGTTTTTATTTAGTTTTCCCATCTACCAAACCCTAACTGTCAAGAATCTGA
>JAZNOL010000081.1:0-4730 GCA_045580815.1 Clostridia bacterium
GCGTTTTTGCCGATTATAAGTTTGCCGTCTTTTATTTCGGCATTTGTGTTGTAAAGGCGTTCAGCAATTTTATAATTACCGTCAAGGTCAATTTCAAGCTCATCGGGATTGTACATATAATGTAATGTAACAAGTGCCTTGTCGCCGTATTTCCTTACAACCACCTGTGTGCCCTCGGGCTTACGGTAGTTAAACACCTGAGACTGATAAATGCGGCTTTTGCCGTATTTTATTATTTCAGCAACCTTTTCGTAAAGTGCTTCTGTACGCATCATTTCGTTAAACTGCCAGTCTTCAAGGTCTAATATATCGCCAGACCAGCAAAGTCTGCCGAGGAACCCTGCGGCAATTGAATAAGCAAAACGCTCTTTACCGTAATGCTTGCGAAGTGTTACCCATACCTGACTCTGACGCGCAGGAATTAAATAGTGCAGATTTGCCGCAACGATGGGGAAATCAACACATTCATGAGCATCGGAGAATGAGCTCATTGCGGTGATTGCCATCATTGACGGTTCAAGTCTATAACCGCCGGAAGCACAGTTTTCTATTATAATTCCGGGCACTTTTTCTTTAATGCGTTTTACAAATTCACAGACAGCAAGCATCTGCTGACGCATACCTTCGCCGGAGCTTTCTGCACCGTCACAGCCGTAGCCTGCGTTTGCGTTGTAGTCAATTTTAAGGTATCCGAAACCGTTGTCGTTAAGCTGGTCGATTACATCGTGGTCCAAAAATTCGATAGTTTCGGGTTTTCTTAAATCCCAGAACTTACCTTTAACCTGGTTGAGTTCAATAACAGAACCGTCTTTTTTGAGCATTAAATCCTGCCATTCTTCGGCATAACAATGCATTCTCGGCGGACGGGGACGTTCGTATTCCATCCAGATGCCGGGCACTTTGCCACGTTTTCTGATTTCATCGCACATATATTTCATGCCATGAGGGAATTTGTCCTTTTTAGAATAATATCCGTCACAGTTTTTATCGTCGGCTTTTTCTGCCTCGTCATCGAACCAACCGGCATCCATAACAAGATACTTAACCTTGCTGTCTTTGAGCTTTTCTGCAAGAGCTATCATTTTTTCTTCATCCGGGTTTCCCCAAGTCATACAATATTCATTGCAAATTATGGGCATACCTTCTTCACCGTAAGCATCTGCATCACGATGATGGGTATTTATAATTTCGTGGCATGCATCGGCAATGTCGCCTTTTACAGCACTGATGTAAGCTGTTGGTGCGGTAAAAGTTTCTCCGGGAGCAACATCCTTAAACCAGTGTCCGTACTGTCTGTCCGCAAGACCGATTGACAGCGAAACCTGGCGACCGCAACGTGTAAGCTCAGCCTGCCATGATGATGGGTGTGCAAGCTGCATTGCCCATGTTACGCCCTCTTTTGTGTCTTCAACGGCAACAAAGGGGAAATGTCCGCCAACGTTTCGGGAACCCAGAGCACCGATTTTTTCATTTTCAAAAGAACCGCCCCATGATTTGTCCATAGAAAATTCTTTGAACTCACGGCATACATGGCGACCCTCCATTGCCCAGCGGGAATAAAATTCATGAAACCTCATGTCCTCGGTACTTGAATCGTCACGATAAGGGCTGAGATGGTCGAGTGTTGCACTTGTCATAAGGTCTATGCGGAAGGTTTTATCAGCTTCGTTTTTAAAAGTTGAATAAACCTCAAAAGCATTTTCGCCCTCGTAATTTACAAGCTCGTGGATTATGCTGTAGCCTCTGTCGCTTGTGAGTTTTGTGGCAATAACTGTTTTGCCGTTTTCACAGGAAAACGCCTGATTTTCAAATTTAAGCTCCTGCATTGACGGGCTGAATTTATAGCTGTCCGGAAATGGCGGAAGAATATCGCCTGCAATATGCAAATGAACAAGGCCGCCCATATGAAAATCATAATGGTCCATAAAAACATCGTCACGTTGTTCTGTTTTGCAGAAATCCGCATAGCTGTTTTCTGTTCCGCACGGAAGAAGCACATATGTGACTCTGCCTGTTGAATCATCTGTTATGTAACGGACGATTGTGTCCGCAATTTTGTAATCTTTTGTTAAAAAAGCCATGTTTTTACCTCATTTCAAATTGATATAGTTATATTATATATGTTTTTACGGAAAATGTCAATACAAAAACCGGGTAAAATTACCCGGTTTTTGTTATAGCTTAGTACATTTCATTTTCATAATAACTTTTCGTATATACACAACCACAATTGCAAGCACAGCGGCAGCTATGAGCGAAAGAATCTGCTGTGCATATATGGTAATACCGAAAATTTTGTTGCCGTTTGCCTGAACAATATCTAAAATTTTTGCACCGATAAGTGACGCAACAAAGCCTGTTACACCGCCGATTGCCGATTTTATGCCAAGTGCATATGGACGCTCTTCATGTTTTACATAATCAAAGGTCACGTTCATAATACCGCTGTTAACACCTGCATAGTATGCCGCATTAATAAGCTGATAAAGCATAAACATAACGTGACCGTTGGCAGGTATGCAAAAAACATTTACAAAAAAGGCAAGAGAACCGAGAGAATATGAAATAGTCAGCATTTTTGCCCAGGAGTGTTTATCTGCATATTTGCCGAAAGGACGTGACAAAAGGGCTCGAAATATGCTGTAAACTGCCGAAAGTATTGCAACATATGTAAGGCTGAAGCCAAGTTCTTTAATCTGATATGTACCGTAAAAAGAAACCGCTACACCCGTGCCAAAATGCCATACAAGGTCAAGATAAATAATTTTTCGGTAATTTTTGTTGCCAAACATTGTTCTTAAAACTTCTTTTGCACCGCATGGAGCTTTTTCAGGCTCGTTTTGTGCATCGTTGGTATCTTTAACAACAACAAGAGTAATAAGATGGATAATACACAGCACAAAAATTGTGATTCCGCTTAAAACAAAACCGGTTTCGGATTGCCCGATTGCCTCAAAATGGTCAATAAGCGCACCCATCAGATATGTAAAAATCATTCCACCCAAAAGAGATACAATTTCTTTATTTGCGGTGAATTTGCCACGCTTTTTGTCTTCAACAAAAGACATAAGCCAGCTTAATTTAAACGGTGAAACCGCATTTGAAATAAAATGACCGCCTAAAAACATAATCATAAATAAAGCTGTTTTTACGGTTTGAGAAACATTTACATAGGGCACCATATAAAGAAAAACAAACAAAAGTTGATTTATAAGATGCATAAGCGTAACCATTTTTTTAACAGAGCTTTTTGGTTTTATAAAAAGAACCGAAATAAGCTGTGCAAGATACGCAAAGGATGCAAGACCTGTTGTTATACCGGTAATCGAATCCGAAACCCCTATGTTTTTAAGAATGGCCGCTAAAAATGCACCCGACACAAGAAGTGAAATAAAATATTCAACAGCAGCTTCTATAATATAAGAAAACCGGTTAACACTTTTTGTTTTTTCGATTTTCTCGGCAGATTGTCCACTGCTGTTTTCAATAAATGTTTTCATTAAAATTTATTCCTGCTTTCTAAAAATTTAATTAAGCAAATATATATTAACAAAAATGAAAACAGCTGTCAATAGGATTTTTTACGAAACTTTTTCGTAACTTTTTTTGTTTGCAGAAAAAACTACAGCCGCACAAGTTGCCAAACAAAAACCTGTGCGGCGTGCAGTCATACCAATTTGTGTATAGCAACCCAAAAAACACTTGCAATCGGAATATATTTGTGATATAATTAAATTGCGATATAATTATATACTTCAATACTTACGTTTTGCACGTGCTTTTTATCATACCTTGTCTTAATTGGTATAGGTATATTATACTACATGTATACATGAATTTCAATGGGCAATTTTAACAAACATGCATACATGAATTTGTGCACATTTACACATTTATATGAAAGGATGTTTAAATTGGCTACACGAGCGCACCTTGATGGCAACAAAAGATATTTGACAGAAAAAGTCGAAACTATTGCTGTGCGTGTCCCCAAAGGACAAAAGGCGATAATTCAGCAGTACGCAAAAAATCAGGGAAAAAGTCTTAATTCTTATATTGTTGACCTGATTAAAAAAGATATGGAAAGCTGATTGTTTTCTGCTGACCAAAGGCTCTCCCCTCGACAGTGCCAAACTCGCACGCTGTAGGGGCGACTCTGTGTGGTCGCCCGTTTTCAGAACAGTACGTGGTCGAACCGCAGTAAAACATAACCAAACGAAGTTTGGCAGAGAATTTTTAAAAGGTTGATCTTACATTTAAAAACTACAGCCGCACAAGCTACCAAACAAAAACCCGTGCGGTGCAGTTATACCAATTTGTGTATAGCAACCAAAAAACACTTGCACTCGGAATATATTTGTGATATAATTAAATTGCGATATAATTATATACTTTAATACTTGCGTTTTGCATATGTTTTTTATCATACCATGTCTTAATTGGCACAGGTATATTATATCACATCTTGCACAAGATTTCAATATGCATCTTGCACAAGAATTATGTCCGATTTTTATATATCTTGTGCAAGATTATGAGAGGAGTATTAAAATGTCCAAAGAGGTACCATTCAATCCAACAAAATATAAAAATGCTTTTCAAAAGGAAAATTATGACCGAATTTCGATTACTGTCCCCAAAGGGCAAAAGGCGATAATTCAGCAGTACGCCAAAAATCAGGGAAAAAGTCTTAATTCTTATATTGTTGACCTGATTAAAAAAGATATGGA
>JAZNOL010000082.1:0-19971 GCA_045580815.1 Clostridia bacterium
TACTGTAAACTGCGCAAAATGTGGAAAAGAAGCAACTGTACCTTTTGAACCGAAAAACGACAAACCGGTATATTGCAGCGAATGTTTTGCAGAACTTAAAGGTCAGGAATAATTCCCGGCTAAGACATACGGTTTGTTAAATATATAAATTTACAAATAATATGCCGAAAACGGCGCATTGCTTACGCAATGCGCCATGTTTTTTGTCTGAAATTTATTGTAGTATCGTGGTTGATGCTTCTTTTTTATTATATAATCAGTCAATGTCCACCCATGATCTTGTTTCACATGATTTATCTATCGCATCAATTATTTTCTGGCATTTTATTCCTTCGTCGATTCCTGCAACGGCTTCGGTTATATTTCCAAGACAAAGGTCAATAAACGTCTGTTCCTGTGAGGCTCTGAATTCAGGAGGAACATCAACTTTTTGCAGCGATGCACTTCTGATGTCGCTTACATTGTAACATACATAAAGAATATCGGGATTGTTAAGGTCAAAAGAAATTACGCCTTTTTCACCGAAAATTTCATATTTGATTGTGTTTGCGTGACCGATAGCACAGCGTGTTATCACAAATGTTGCCGAAACACCGTTTACTGTTTCTGCTAAAAAATTACAGTAATCATCGGTTGTAACATCTGCCCATTCGTCGCTGTCAAGCAGCTGACGTTTTTTTACCACAGTTGCTTTACGGCCGCAAACCGATTTTATATCGCCAACAAGATACCGTGTCATATCAATAAGATGCACACCAAGATCGCCAATAACACCGGTACCGCTGTATTCTTTTACAAATCTCCAGTCAAGACGGCGTCCCTCCCAGAATGCGCTGGATTTTAAATATTCAACATTTATTGAAACAATGTTTCCCAAAACCCCGCTGTCAATAAGATGCTTTGCGTATCTTACAGCTGCACGGAATCGGTAGGAAAAACACATCATATTTGGCATAGGATTTTTCAAAAAGGCTTCTTTGAGAATATGTACATCATCACAACTGCAACTGATAGGCTTTTCGATGTTTACAGCCTTTCCGGCATTTAGTGCATCTGCTGCTATCTGCACATGAAGATGATTTGGTGTGCAAATTTCTACAGCATCAATATCATCACAGCTGAGCAGGCCACGATAATCGGTAAAACAACGGTCTTTGCTTAAACCAAGCTCATCCGCTACTTCATAAAGTGTTTTTTCATTAATGTCGCAAATTGCAGTTATTTTGCCATGTGCAGATGCTTTTATTCCGGGAATGTGAACTCCGCGAGCAATGCCGCCGACTCCTATTATTCCTATTCTGACAAGTTTTTTATTATCCATTTGACACACCTCATTCATATAAATTTTCGTGTTTTCTTACAGAATCGTCCTGCCCGGCAAATTTGTCCGCAACGTTTTCGAGTGCTTCAAAATGTCCCAATGTGGGCACAGGCCCGTTTACAGGCGTTGCCCAGTCCACGGCATTTTTAATGATTTGCGAAATATCCTCACGGTAAAATGTCGGATATGATTCATGTCCGGGACGAAAATAAAAAACCTTGCCCCTGCCGCGGTTGTAACAGCAACCGCTTCGAAAAACCTCTCCGCCCGAAAACCAGCTGATAAAAATAAGCTCATCGGGAGCAGGAATTTCAAACCGCTCGCCGTAGGTTTCTTCTTGTTCAATTTCGATATATTCCGGAAGATTGCGTGCAATGGGATGTGATGGCTCAATAACCCATATGCGTTCTTTTTCGTCATTTTCACGCCATTTCGAACGGCACACCGTTCCCATCAGCATAACAAAAGGTTTTGATAAGTGCCCCGAATGAAGAACAATCAGCCCCATTCCTTCAAGTACACGGTTTTTTACACGCAGAGCAACTTCGTCAGAAACCTTGTCGTGAGCGCAATGTCCCCACCAGATTAAAACATCTGTGTTATTCAGAATGTTTTGCGAAAGTCCGTGTTCGGGCATGTTTAAAGTTGCGGTTCTGATATTGTACTTTTTGTCACGTCCAAGCATCTGTGCAATTGCACCGTGAATGCCGGCGGGATATATTTTTGCAATATTTTCTGCTTTTTCGTGAACAAATTCGTTCCATACAGTAACGTTGATTGTGTCCATTTAATCGCCTCTTCTCAAAATAAATTTTCTTAATTTGATTATATTACGATTAGGCAACTGTTTCAATGGAAATTTCAATAATTTTTGTTGTACTTTTAAAATATTTAGTTAAATTATTGACAATCTTTTTAAAACGGTATATAATGTAAATATAGAATTGACGCAGGCAGTATATAGGTTTGTTGTAGGGGAGCTGTTTTTTTGGAAATACAATATACATTTTCATCACTTTTTTCGCTGGATTATGAAATCAGCGACATTGTTGCCATGCACCAGAAATGGAAAGAGGGCGACACTTTTGAAATGTCATATCCCCGGAAAACAAGTGCGTTTTTGTATTTAAACGGTTGCAGTGCAAAATATATATGCAAAAACGGGGAGAGTTTTGTGGCAAAACAGGGCAGTATTGTTTATATTCCGTATGGCAGTGTATATCGTACAATTTTTGAAAATACCGGGCATCAACCACATAATACACATTTGCTTGAATTTAATATAAAAATAAACGGAGAAATTATCTCGGTTGCGGAAACACCGTTTATTGTTATCGGCGGATATTCCGTATCAGCCGCAGAGCTTATAAAAAATTCAGTGAAAATTTATGAATCTCCGTTACGGTCATCTGCGGCGTTAAAGTCGGATATTTATAAAATTTTATACGAACTCGGACTTGAAGAAAAAAGCACTTATAATAAAAAGTTTTTACCGATTTCGGCAGGAATAAAGTATATGGAGCAAAACACTCTTGCAAATACATCAATTGAAGAAATTGCAGATATGTGCGGTGTCAGCTGTGGATGTTTTAGCGGCTTGTTTAAGGAATATTCCGGCAAAAGTCCTCATCAGTACCGATTGGATTTTAAAATTGAAATGGCAAAACAGATGCTTAAAAACGGATATATGACTGTTGAAGTAATATCGGATTCGCTGATGTTTGAATCTGCTTCGTATTTTTGTAAGATTTTTAAAAAGAAAACGGGACATACTCCGTCTCAATACAGAAACAAATATAAAAGTTTTGACCGTGATAATGGTTATGTATAAAAAGGCTGTAGCAAAATAAATTTGTTTTGCTACAGCCTTTTGGCTATTTAGTATTTTTTATAAATTCTTCAACTATATTTCCAAAAACATTTCTGCCGTTTTCGTCTTTGAGCCAATTATATTCACAGTGAGTGCTATGCATAACCTTGTGTGAAATTTTGCTGCCGGCATAGCCAAAATGCTTCAGTGTTGACAACACAAGCATCGTTTGCTCATAGCGGTTTTCCATATCATTATCCGCCACAATAAACAGCATAGGTGCATAGCTTTCTGCCTTGCCTATGTGTATGATAAGCAGCAAACTGAGGTTATTATATATTATTCAATTATCGCAATAATTTGTGTGATAAACTTGCTTTCATCCTTATGCTGTGGCGGTCCTTCAAGATAAATATTACGGAATACACCCGCCAGTGTCAGATGGTTTTCTTCCGCATATGAAATAAGTCTTTTGCGTGCTTCGGGAATATCCTCATAAGCTCCGTGATGAAAGAATGAAATCGCCTTGAGTTCGGGGATAATCTTGACATACTCACCCTCACATCCATCGGGGATGGCAACACAATAGTTAATATCTGTCGGAGCATTCGCTGAATACTCGGTAAAATACAGACGTTTTCTTGTATCTGTTTCATACTTTCTCATTGCCTCAAGAGCCGTATCTCTTAAAAGGTTTGTCTTATCAGTGACGGAAGTTGCATTATACGTACGACAATAAACATACTGGGGTTCAATTGTGATTTCTCTTATATCTCCACCTTTTTCACGTGTTCTCTCTTTCAGTTTTTCTATGGTGAGATTCAGCTCATCCCTCATTTTCTCAAGCCTGTTTATCATCGGCTGTAAATCAGATGTACCATAAAAGTATTTCCGAATCTCATCAAGAGAAAGTCCTAAGTTCTGAAAAACACGTATTGTACGGATTTGTGTAAAGGTATCAATGGTATAGTAACGGTTCCCCGCAGTCCCCTCTTTTTTATCAGGTTCAATCAGTCCCTTTGCCTCATAACCCAGTATTGTTTTTCTTGTAATTCCAACGGCTTTTGCAACCTCACCTATAGAAAATAAATTTTTGTCATCCATATAACGTCTCCTTTTCAAAAAAATTATTAGGTAATTGTAAAATGTAATTTTTACAATTGCCAACCTCTTTTATGGGAGGTATCGGGGTGCAACCCCTGATTATTTCCATCCAAAATGACGACACGTGCGTCATTTTGAGCTGAAATAAAAAGTTTCAACATTCATATTTTTATAATTGTATGGAACTTTTTATTTCTACATTAGCTTTTTAATTGTGAAACTTTAGATTTCCAATTACCTAAAAAAAATTATATAAAATAATGAAAAATTTTGTCAAAAACTATTGCATCGTACCTTGGGGTACGGTGTATAATTATTATAGCATGTTATAAATAAAATTTCAAGATACACTGAAAATATTTTGAAATTTTGTTAGTTATTAAAGAAAGAAGGAACATAAGATGAAAAAAGTTTTAAGTCTGATTTTATGCATCAGTATGCTTTTGTCGCTTACGGTATTTATGCCAACAGCAACAAGTGCGTCAACGAGCACAGATGCGACTCCCGAGTCAACCAAGAACGCTCTTGAGCTCTTCGGCTTCCCCCTTGACCCGGATTCTTACGACACACAGGCACTGAAAAAAGGTACATACCCCATATCGCCCAAATATGAGTTGTATGCGGATAATTCCACCCAGATACGAAAGTATACCGGTAGCAAGTATACCAACGACAGCGGCAGTCTTTATACCCAGATAACTAAAGACCCAACTATATATACAAACAAGGAACAAACACCTTATTCTGCTGTAACAGGTTTTGCAGCTTCAGGCACGGGTGTTGAGGATCATATTGCAAAGGCTTATTTTTCCTACGGCAGAAATGGTGCAAACATATATCTGTCCATATTCGATTCAAATGGCAACCCGGTTGTACTGGGACATAATACAGGCGGTTATGTTACAACAATCGACGAAATTGAAATGTGGGAAGTTGAAGGTCTTCTTTCAATAACCGCAGGGGATTTTGACGGCGATGGATATGATGAAATTGCAGTTTATACTCCTAACAATGCCAATGAAACCTCAAGTGGAAGTGTGCACAGCAACATTTCAGTAGGTATCTTTGAATTTGATAAGATAACCAAAAAGATTACCACCAAGCAATACATAGACCTTCCGTCAAAATCAAGCTCCGATGAAATATGCGAGTGGGAATACAGCCACAATGGCGCAAATAAACAGTTTTACTGTCTGCCTTATGTTGCAATGAGTGCAAATGATCTGAACAATGATGGTATAGACGACCTTTCAGCCATAGTGAACTTTTCCACATGGTACAGAGGTGCCGGTGAATATGACACCTATACAACAGCTAAGATTCTTAACCACAATACATGCTTTGCATCAGTTCTTGAATCCTATGAAGGCACAGAGGGCGGAAATCTTAAGCAGGTTATAAAGCACAGGGTTCTGGCAACAACACCTTTAAAAGGCGGTTCATCTGATGCCAATGCAGAACACCGCTACATTCTTCGTAATGCAAATATCACCGTGGGTGATGTTACGCAGGAAGGCAGTCAGGAAATCATAATTGCAGGAAACTACACAAGAGTTGGTGTAAGGAACGTAGCCGACGACACAAATAAGGTTGGTAACAACCGCATGGCGGAGGTTGACGAGAATAATGCTCTTTGTCACATTGTTGGCTACACCACATACGAAAATCTGAAAAATCATAATACCTACGATGCCAATTCAGAGTACCACTGGACAGTACAAAAAGAAGGTAATGACTGGACATACTGGTATAACTCGGACAAGACCGACTCGGGCCCTATAACAACATCACTTTGTGCCTATAAGCACAAAGGCACAGGCAAGCCCGACACAATTTTTGTAGGCGGTCAGCTTTTTGAGTATAACGGTGAAGAAGGACAGCTTAAATTCTTATATGACTATAACGGTGACGGCAAGCTTTACCATGGTACAAACGGTAAAAAAAGAGATACCAGCGTTGTGTGGATTGGCGGAGCGGTTGCCGGAAACTTCTCGGATGATGTATTCGGCAGAGAAGTGTTGATATTCCCTTTCTATCTCAAAGTAAGCGGCGAACAACAGTTTACCTGCAAGCTTCTCACATTCAGTGAATTAACATCCAACCAAGCCAACGGAGGCAACATATCCAATGTTTCTCAAACAAGATATGTTTTCGAGGATATCGGCACCGAAAGGCTTGTTTCTTTAGCGCTGGTTGACGGCGGCGGAAAAACCGGCTACATCACATATCCCGGAAATGATACCGAAGTATATTACAGCGATGTTGAAGTTCTGTCCATTCTGCAGGCACCCCCGGTTTATGAAGAGCTTGAGGACGAAGACTATATCGGAAACTCCGCAACAAGCTTTGAAAAATCAGAGAGTACGGGCAGTGGAACAACCAATGCCGGCTCCTTCACAGCCGGTCCTGTCATAGGTTTGGAATACAAAGCCAACTTCCTTGGAATTTTCCCTGTAGCCGGTTCGGAGTATGAATTTAGTCTTTGCGGTTCGGTATCACATGAAAAGAGCACAGAGAAAACATTCTCATATGCCACAGGTTTTGAAACAACCGGTACAACAGATGCGGTGACAGTTTTCACAGTACCTCACGTACGTTATAACTGTCAGATGTATATGCCGGAATACAAAACACCTACCAAGGCTGATTATCAGACCTTGTGTGCCTTCAGGAATGAACTTACAAAAAATCTTGAAAACTGCCTGAAGACAGGTAACGAACAGATAACCGGTACCTATGTGAAAGGCTGCAAGTATTACGAATATAAATATTCATCCTATGTAACTTCTGACAACTATCAGGATCAGCTGACTGTTCTGCAAAAAGTTAACGACGAAATAAACTTCATCGAAGACGGTATTGCAGAATTCGGTAACGGTGGCACAGCCAACTGGGGTCAAACGGTGAAGGCAGCTGTTATACCTTATACTTATAGCGTTCCGCAGACTCCTTTGCTTACAACAGTTGATATTGAAACCTATGATTCTATCGCAGAATTCACACCCGGTCTCGAAAAGATCTACGGCAATGTATTCCCTGAGTATTACCGTCCGGGCGACCCAAGCACTTATGCAAAGAGCACAGGAGAACTCAATACAACCGACAAGGTCCTCCAGGGAAAAGCAGTTGGTACTTCCTCAACAGACGGTTTCCTTTCAAACAACAATCTTACCGCCGGAGGAACTTCCGCAACACAGACCATATCCGTTGAGGAATCAGAATCCTCATCTATCGGTTGGGGTATTGCAATAGAAAACACATCACTTGCAACCGTATCTATTGGAAAAGCTGGTTTCACAGCATCACTTGAACATAGCACCAGTTATGTCAAAACCAAAACAACAGGTCACGAATATTCAGCAACACAGGTGGCATTCCCCGATTTTGCAACAAATAAGTATGGCTACGACTGGAAGCTCGTTTCATACACCACAAAGCTCAACGGTTCAAAGGTGCCGGTTGTTGGTTATATTGTGAGAAACGTAAAAACACCTCCGTCGGTTGCACAGAATATTGAGGTTGTTAATATCACAGACACATCTGCAATAATCACTTGGGAAAACGGTGAAAGACCTGCTGACTCCTACACCCTCTACAAGATAGTAAGTGTAAACGGCGTAGACACTCCCGTTTCTACCAAAACCGGTATCACATCAGAAAACGGCAGATACTCCTATACGCTCACAGGTCTTACGCCAAACAGCACCAACAGGTATGCACTTGAATCACACACAAGCAACAACTACAGTGTGCACACGCAACCAATCAATGTCACCACATTCCCCCAGGGCTTCGGTGCTTCCCTCAAGGTGGAAGGTATTGAAGAAAGTGTGATTTATCGCAACGGTAAGGCATTTAATCTTTCAGCTGATGTCACAACTAACACCGACTACGAAACCTACTATCAATGGCAGATAAACAAGGGCGACGGTTGGAAAAACCTCAACGGTCAAAATGCTGATGAATTCAAATTCACCATTTCACCTCTTGACAACGGCAAGCAGGTTAGATGTGTCGTAACAATAGTGTTCGACGGTAATTCCGCATATAGCCTCTATTCAGAGCCGATGACAATGAACTGTGCGCGTTCAGACGGCGACTACGAGGTTGACTGGGAAGATAACAAGCTTATTGTCACCACAGCAAACGGTGCCGAAAAAGCTACAGCTTTTGTGAGAGTCCTTGACTCTGAAGGAAAAATTGTTAAAATTCTTAAAGTAAACGGCGAAGCTGACTTATCAGAATATTTAAGCAAGAATTATGATTTAAGACTCTTCTTGTGGAATGATAAGCTGACTCCTTTGACACGTCCGTTTGTAAAATAATAAATATACAAAACAAGCCCCGTCGCAATACCGAGTGGGGCTTGTTTTCATATTTTGACCGATGAGCATGTGATAGTAAATAAATGTAAAACAAATACCTATTAATTGTGATACAAACTTGAATTACAATTCAAAATTTTAAAGCTATCAGCTACGAAGGTAAGTGCCTTAATCGCAGTTCTATGAGAATATCTGTCAAAACTTCTGTCTTGATGTCGACATCTGTCGAATGAAACAGCGGAGCTGTTTCGTCAACCACAACACGACGTGTATCAATGCCTTTTTCACGCAAAACATTAAAATGACTGGTTGGCTGACCGGCATCGTGAATAAATCCACCAAGACTTGCCGGGTCAATTTCGTAAGGTGCAAGAAACCGTTTGTCAAAACACAGCATCATTGAGATATATCCGCCGGCAGAGCTTCCGCCCACAAAAAATCTTTTCGGTTTTCCGTAAGTCTCCATGTTTTCCACGGCATACGCAACTGCCGCCGCTGCATCTTTAATAAAATCGGGAAATGATGCCTCAGGATACATACGATAATCTGCACTGATTGCGGCAATACCGTTTTGGGCAAGCTGGGTTGAAAACTCAACAATGCAGTCGTCGTCCTTCATTCCGGCAGAAAGCCCTCCGCCATGAAAATATATAAAAACGTCAAACTCCTCTGCATCCGGCAGATAAATATCAAGATTTACAGGATACAAACTGCTGTAGCGGACATCTTTTATAACTCTCATTTTATTTGTCCTCTTTAAGCTCACGTCTGCGGTTTATGTAATAAAGCACAAGGTCTGCACCCACCATTATAAAGTTCAGTACATAGAAAAACAGCACATACCATTTGCTTGCAAAATGGTTCATATATTCCTGATTCATGAATTTTGATGCAATACCTGCAATGTAACCAAAAAAGATAAGATAGAGGAACAAAAGACTTTTTCCCTTTGTAGATTTGGTTTTTACTGATTTGATAACGTTAAACGGCCACGATGCACCAAAACTTACAATCATTAAAATTTCCAGAAATTCTGACATAATATCACTCCTGCTTTGTCTTCATAAAGTTTTAAATTGAAACCTGACCTTTGCCTGTTACTTCGGTGATTTTTCCGCCGATTGTAAGCTCGGCGGTTATGCCGTCAGGCAGGTAGTATGAAAATACGCCGTTTTCACACGCAACGGCAATTTCGCCGTAAGGTGTCGGGACAACGCATTTAAAGTTTTTAAGTGCATCGGTTACCGGTTTAATCTGAACCTTTTTAAATCCCGGTTCAATGGGTTTTATGCCGGCAATTCCTGTGGGAAGCCATACGTTGGGCGATGCTGTCCATGCGTGGCAGAAACTACAGAAGCTGACAACACGCTTGTCCGGCTCTGATTTTTCGTCAATAGGTGATGAAAAATACTCGCGGAAATCTTTCAGTGTGCCCTCGTGCAGACAATCCATGTGCGCATCAAGCATATGTTTCCAGTATGTATTTATGCGGCTGAGCATTTTGCCCGGGTTGCCCTGTGCAATTTCAATGCCGCCAAGCACGTACTGAACAGGTGAATCCCATGTAGCTTCATAAAGCTCAAACATTTCTTTTTCGGGATGGCGGAGTTTAAGCGCCTCAGATGTGGTTTCGTAAAGTTTGCTGTATTTTTCATATCTGCCATCGCCTGCCATTTTTGTGAAAATTGCGGCAGTTTCAAGTGATTTGCAATAAAGAATATTAATAAACGGGTCGTATCCCTCAACATGTGGCAATGTAACCATCCACAGTTTGCCAAGGGGATTTGCCGGCACATTTATAAGACCTGTTTCGTCAGCACGGTTAATAAGCCAGTCGGTTGCTTTGAGCATACTTTCAAGGTGATTTAACGCAAATTCCGATTTGCCTGTGTACATATAATAATCATAATAACCTATAACATACCAGGCAACATAGTCCCATATAATTGACGAAGCAACCCCTAAAACAGACGGAATACCGCCGTCGGGATACTGTTTTTTTGCCGCCTCGTCCCACGAAAATTCAAACAAATCGGTGTCGGCAAAAGTATAGTAGTTTATCATTGCTTCAACGCAGGCATCACCCACCCAGAAAAGACGGTCTCTTTTAGGTGCATCAAGATAATACTCCTGCATACAGTAGTGCATGGTGCGTTCACCCATCTGCCACAGTTTGTTCAAATCTGCATTATTGCAGGCAAAATAGCCTTTGCGTGCAACGGGATAAAGTGCTGTGCGCACAGAAAATCCGTCAGCTTTAACAGGTGCGGCGCAGTCAAAAAATTCTACTCTTGCAAATCTGAAGGCAAGACGGGTGTGGGTTTCAAACTCCTGCTCGCCGCCAAAGAGACGGTATTCTTCAACAAGCATTCTGTGCTGTGCCATATCACGGGTAACTTCGGTGAGTGCCTGGTCATAGGTTTCGGCATAATAAAGACGGAAAGACACGGGTTTTTCAGATTTTATCCGCATACGGAAAAATCCGAGAGTTTCAATGCCGAAATCAATGATAAAGCTTGCACCGGTATAACGCTCGGTTTTGTCAAATGAAACAACGCCGTCTTTTTCGTCTGCGGTACATTCAAGAATGCGTGAAAACTTGTGAATTTCGGGCAGATGGGGAGTTTGTGTGTGCGTTTCATATTCCTTACCGATTAAATCCACAACATTTTTATCAGGTGTGTAGTTTACAGGTTTTGCGTTAAAAAACGGAGAATCGCAGGCTTTTGGGATAGCTCCGCCAAAAAATTGCGTGCAGTCAAGTGTGGGAACAATAAGCTCAGGCTGACTGCCGGGCAAAGTCCACCATTGGGGCTCACCTGCGGCAGAAAGGTCAAGCTCGTGAGGGTTGTCCCAGGAGGAGTCGTCAAAATTTTCAAGAATCCAGCCCCAACGTTCCTGAGTGCAGGTTTTCCAGTTTTTGTCGGAAACAAGTACCGTTTGCCCGTCAAAAACAAGCTCAAAGGCAAAACCTCTGTGTCCGGAATGATTAAGTGCATGAACGGCAATCTGGTTATAGCCCTGTTTTATAAAAAATTTAACGTCATAATCACGTGTGTTTGCCCACTCGTCAACACGGGCAACAAATCTACCATTTATAAAAAGTTCGTATCCGGTATCAACATAAATTCTGGCAAAAGCACTTTCGGGTCTTTTTGCGGTGGTTACACCTGCGCGCATAAACGCCTCGTTGTTGTTTTTGCCCCAGATATTTTTAAGTTTCAAAAAAACACATCCTTTGTAAAAGTATTGAATAAAATGCTATTATAATAATACCACAATTACACATTAAAGTCAATATATTTTAAAGAATTTAAGCGGCAAAAATCTGTGTTTTGAAGAGGTTTTCAGGATTTCGATTTTTCCGGCATCTTTTTTGGTAAGACGAAGAACATAACCCCGTAACGTGATTTCAACATGCTTTTTAAACGGACTGTTTTTCAGCATAAAAACCACCGTTCCGGGAACAATACCCATATATTTATATTTTTCTGCAAATTCACGGTTTGCGGCCACTTTTATCACAACAGCGCTTTTGCGAGGTTTTAACCCGTCTAAGGTGTCCATCTTAAAATGTCCTTTCAATTTGTTGTGGTTATATTTTATGAAAGTGCTTTGCTGATTTATGAACGTTTTTTTAATATTTAACAAATATAGTTAAAACCTATTGACAAGTGAATTTGTTTGTTATATAATAAATAATGATTTAAATTAAAGATAGGTTCTTTGGAGGTGACAAACATGGCACAGCAGGTAACAAAAGATACAATAATTATAGATGTTTTGCGTATGGATGAAGGCACAGCACCGTTTTTCCTTGAAATAGGTATGCACTGTCTCGGATGCCCTTCAGCAAGTGGCGAATCAATTGAGCAGGCTTGCATGGTTCACGGTGTTGACGCAGATGAGCTTGTTGAAAAAATCAACAATTATCTTGCAAACAAATAAGACTCAAAGGGCGGACGGAAGCGTCCGTCCTGAATTTTACATATGAAACTGCCGGATAAACAGGGATAGTGAGTACATATCATGGTGCAGTTTTTAATTTTGCCTGAAAATTTTTCAGAAAGGGCATGATTTTATGAAACAAAAAAGAGTTATCATTATAACAGCATTAATAACATTTTTTTCTACACTTGTACTTTTTTACGGTGGGTTTATTGTTTACCGTTCGCCGTTTGTGACACATATGTCTTCTGCGTTGCAGGGAGAGTATTCCGAAGCATCGCTTCAGCGTATGGCAGATATTATAAATACCTATTATTACGATGATGTAGATAAACAAAAAATATACAAGGGTGCAATAGAAGGCATGGTAGATGCTCTTGGTGATGAGTACAGTGCATTTATTGATGAGGAAGAGTATAGTAGCCTGATGGAAGATTTGACAGGCGAGTTTAAAGGCGTCGGAGTTCAGGTCACAATAGACCCCGAAGATAATTTAATTACGGTTATTGCACCAATTGAAGACACTCCAGCATATCGTGCAGGCATAAAAACCGGAGATAAGATTATTGCTGTGGATGATGTTCCGGTAAGTCTTGATAATTATGACGAGGCAATAGACATGATGCGTGGCACTGAAGAAGACGAAACGGATGATGTTAAAATTACGCTTGTGCGTGCCGAAACAGAAGCGGTAGAGGATATAGTTGTTACGCGTGAAGTTATAGTTACAAAATCTGTAAAATCCAGGATGTTTGACGGTAATGTGGGCTATATCAGAATTACCAATTTTGATGAAAATACTGCAGATGATTTTACGTATCATCTTAATATATTGGGTGGCGAAAAACTGGATGGATTGATTATAGATCTCAGGGGGAATCCGGGCGGAATTATAGATACAACTCATGAAATTGCCGACATGCTTTTGCCCAAAGGAATGTTCGTGTATTTTGAGTACAAAGACGGTTCAAGAGAAGAATACGTATGTGACGATGAATATTATGAATTTCCGCTTGCTGTTATTGTAAACGGCGGTAGTGCCAGTGCGTCAGAAGCGTTTGCCGGTGCTGTTAAAGATACGGAACGCGGTGTGCTTGTTGGAGAAAAAACCTTTGGTAAAGGTATTGTGCAAACAGTAATGCCGTTTATGTACACTCAAAAAGGTGAAACAGCAATAAAGCTTACCACATCAAGATACTTTACTCCAAAAGGTCACTGCATACACGGGCAAGGGCTTGTGCCGGATATTGAAATAGAAGCTAATCCGGAAATAGAGAACTTGACATACGAGTATATAAATCTTAATAATGATCCTCAGCTGAAAGCTGCATGGGATCATGTTACACAGCTTATAAGACAGTAAAAAAAGGCTGTAGCAAAATGATTGCATCTTGCTACAGCCTTTTTTTAATTTGTACTATAGGTTTGAATTTTTTAATCCTTGCATTATTATTACCGAAACAGCTATACCTAAAACTGCCTGAACAATATTGCCGGGGATACTTAGTGCTGCTGATAAACCTTCACCGAAAATCAGTGCAGCATATAAAAAATATCCAATTATCATTACACATTCGCCGCAAATGCCCGAAACGGTACACCAAATCACGGTTTTTTTGCTCTTTTTATAAATGATTGATGCAATTAATGCGCATAATGCTTTAATAACAAATGTTCCGGGAGCGTAATATATGTATCCGGCGATGATGTCTGCAAGCATACTGCCCAGTCCGGCGGCAAATGCACCTACGTACGGTCCTAAAATAAATCCCGAAACAAGAACTATACAGTCGCCTAAGTTCACATATCCGTTCATAGGCGACGGAATACGTATAACAAGTGTTGCAACACAGCATAAAGCTGTAAGCATTGCAACAGCTGTAAGTTTTTTTGCTTTTGAATTTAACATAAAAATTTCGCTCCTCATATTGACATTTTGTTATAAATATAATACAATATTTTTGGTGTTATTAAAAGTACCATTTTAATCTTTTTTTATAATACCAGATTGGAGATGCAAAATGCTTACATATAATATTAAAAGCCGTGGGAAAATGCCGATTTATGAGTTTTTATACAATTGTATAAAAACGGATATACTCTCCGGCAGATTTTCAAAAAATGAGCGGCTGCCGTCCAAACGTGCACTTGCCGGTCACTTAGGCATAGGCGTTATTACTGTTGAAAATGCATATGCACAGCTTGAGGTGGAGGGATACATCACATCAGTTGAAAAAAGAGGATATTTTGTGTGCGAAATAGGTGATTTGAAAAAATACGTATCGCAAAAACCGAGATATATTGACGATGATGTGTTGCCCACAGACGGTGAAAAAAAGTATATTGCTGATTTTACGTCCAATAACATAAATGCGGAAAAATTTCCGTTTTCAGTCTGGGCTAAACTTATGCGCCGAATACTTTGCGACGAAAATACACATCTGCTTGCTCCGGTGTCACACAACGGAGCACTGCCGCTTCGACGCGCAATTGCAAACCACCTTTATAAATTCCGAGGATTTGAGGTTTTGCCGGAAAATATAATAGTCGGGTCGGGAACAGAATATTTGTATAATATTCTTATTCAGCTTTTAGGACGTGAAAAAATAATTGCCCTTGAAAATCCCGGATATAACAAAATTGCAAAAATATACGGAGCTTGCGGGGTAAAATATAAATATATCGATATGGATGAAAACGGATTATCGGTAGAACAGCTTTCTAAATCCGGAGCACGTGTTGCTCATGTTTCGCCGTCACACCATTTTCCTACAGGTACGGTTATGACTGCAGGCAGACGGTTTGAGCTTTTAAATTGGGCGGAAAAAACAGACGGATACATTATTGAGGATGAGTATGACAGCGAATTTAAATTTTCGGGTAAACCTGTTCCGCCGCTTAAAAGTGTTGATGCAAACGGTCATGTTATATATATGAACACTTTTTCAAAAACTATTGCACCGTCTATGAGAATAAGCTATATGATACTTCCGTCGGAGCTTATGAGTGTTTACAACAAAAAGCTTGGATTTTATTCATGCACAGTACCGGCTGTGGAACAGTATGTTTTGACGGCATTTCTTGAAGAGGGATATTTTGAAAAACATATTAACCGCATGAAAACATATTATAAATCTTTGCGAAATGCAGTTATAAAAGCAATAGAATCAAGCAATATAAGCAAAATGGTTTCCGTGGAAGAGACTGATTCAGGATTGCATTTTCCGGTAAAAATAAAAACAGAAATTTCTGACAGTACACTTGTAAAGCTTCTTGATGATAAAGGAATTAAAATTTCGTTTTTGTCACAATATGTTTACGGAAACACAAAAAAATTTGAGCATACAGCGATTATAAACTATTCCGGCATAAATTTAGAAAATATAGAAAAAGCAATAACAATTGCCGAAGAAATTTATTTAAAAAAGTTCTGAAGTGTTGTAAAACTAAATATTTGTTTTTTAGCTGTCACGCTGATTTGGCGTGACGGCTTTTTGCGTTTTTAATAATTAAATTTATTTTACAAAAGGGTTATTATTTGGGGGGTCAATGAATAAAATTGTACAGTAAACAAAAAAATAAGCAGACGAAAGGCCGTGGATTTTATGAAAGTTTTTGTGTTAAAACGTGGCTCGATTTTTATGTATCTTTTGATGCTTGCGGCAGTTTTCGGCATTTACCGAGTAGGCGTTCATTACAGTGATGCGGCACTTACAGCCGCCGGTGTAGTACGGAATATTCCTGTATATTGCGTTGATACGGACGAAAAAAAGCTTGCGCTGACTTTTGATGCGGCATGGGATGACAGCGACACGGATGCACTGCTGTCTGTACTTGAAAAAAATGATGTGAAAGCCAGCTTCTTTATGGTTGGCGGCTGGATTGACAGGTATCCTCATTCGGTAAAAAAGTTTCACGATGCCGGGCATGAAATTTTAAATCATTCGGACGCACATCTGCACATGAATCAGCTTACGCCCGAAGAAATTACCGCCGACATAAATTCCTGTGAAGAAAAAATTAAAAACGTAACAGGCGAAAGCAAAAAGCTGTTCCGTGCACCTTACGGTGAGTATAATGACACAGTTGTAAAAGCATCACGGGATGCAGGCTATGAGGTTATTCAATGGGACTGCGATTCGCTTGACTGGAAAGACCTGTCGGCAGAAGAAATCACAAAACGTGTCACTTCAAAAGTGAAAAACGGTTCAATAATTCTTCTTCACAACGGTGCAAAAAACACACCTTCGGCACTTGAGCAGATATTGCCGCAGCTTAAAGAAAAAGGCTGGTCATTTGTTAAGGTTTCGGAGCTTATTTATGACGATAATTATAAAATAGATCATGCGGGCAAACAGATTAAATTAAACTGAAATCCGTATGTTTAAGGAGGAAAAACAATGGAAAACACAAACAACAGCGTGACCCTTGTGGGACGGGTGGCAAAAGTGCCGCAGTACAGTCACAGTCACTGCGGAGAAAAATTTTACGGTTTTGTAATTGAAGTCAGGCGGCTGAGTGATGCTCTTGACAGCATAAACGTTACAATTTCCGAAAAACTGCTTGGAGATGCCGATTTGCGTCAGGGGGCAGAAATTGAAATTGAGGGGCAATACCGTTCATACAACAATTACAGCGGAGTGGGAAATAAACTCGTGCTGACCGTGTTTGTGCAAAGCATTCGTCCGGCGGACGAAAACAGCGATTTTGCAAACCCCAATAAAATTTATTTAAACGGATTTGTGTGTAAAGAGCCGGTATACCGCACAACGCCTTTCGGTAGGGAAATTACAGACATGATTATTGCCGTAAACAGAGCTTATGGCAAATCCGATTACATACCCTGCATTGCATGGGGCAGAAATGCAAAATATGCCTCGAAATTTGAAGTAGGCAACAATGTCGAAATCTGGGGAAGAATCCAAAGCAGGCAGTACATAAAACGGTTTGACGACGGCGAAGAAGAAATAAAAACCGCTTACGAAATTTCAATTTCCCGGATGAACATTGTACAAAAAGAGACAGATGCAACGGAAATACAACAATAAAATAGGTAACTTGCATAAAAAACAATGTAATTATTGGTAAAAACGGCTAAAATTAATAATTTGCTTGCAATTTTATTGTTATTATTGTATAATAATATATGTATTATAATATAGGAACAAAATGTATTTTTATGTGAAAAAATGTAATGTTTTTACATAAATACAATTTTTCTGTAAATATACAAATGATATACACAGACTCGAGGGGTGTAAATTTTGAACCAAAGCAAACCTAACGTAAAATTGAAGCTCGAAATGTTTTCACAAAATCTTTGTGATGACATATACGAGGTTCTGGGCTGTCACAAAACAAAAGGCGGCTATGTTTTCAGAGTATGGGCTCCGGGTGCAAGGGCGATTTCGCTTGTAGGGGATTTTAATGGCTGGAATGCAGACTCGGACTATCTGGAAAACATCGGTTACGGCGTTTTTGAAATAAAAAAAGATATTGACGAGGGTGCTTTTTATAAATACTGCATTTTCACCTATGACGGCAGAAGTTTTCTGAAAGCCGACCCGTATTGCACTTTTTCACAAACCGAAACCGAAACAGCGTCCATTGTTTACGATATCAGCGAAAAATACAACTGGGGCGACGACTCATGGCAAAAATACAAGCAAAAAACCGATATATACTGTTCGCCCGTAAATATTTATGAGATGAACATAGGCTCGTGGCGCAAAAACGATGACGGCACATACTACAACTATCGCAGATGCGCAGACGAGCTTGTGACGTATCTTAAACAGCACAGCTACACACACATTGAGCTTATGCCTGTTGCAGAGCATCCCTATGACGGTTCGTGGGGATATCAGATTTGCCAGTACTTTTCGCCTACGTCACGGTATGGCAAGCCTGAAGATTTTATGTATTTTGTGGACAAGTGCCACCAAAACGGCATAGGTGTTATCTTAGACTGGGTTCCGGCACATTTTCCGAAAGATGCTCACGGGCTTTATGAGTTTGACGGCGGTCCTCTTTATGAGGCACAAGGGCTGGGACGTATGGAAAACGAGGGCTGGGGCACACGCAAGTTTGATTATGCACGACCGCAGGTTAAATCCTTTTTGATTTCAAACGCACTTTTCTGGCTTGAAAAATACCACATTGACGGTCTGCGTGTTGACGCAGTAAGCTCAATGCTTTATCTTGACTATGACAAACAGCCCGGTCAGTGGATGCCCAACAAATACGGCGGCAACGGCAACCTTGAAGCAATTGAGTTTCTCCGTGAGCTTAACTGCAAGGTGTTTGAGCAGTATCCCACCACAATGATGATTGCCGAGGAATCCACCGCATGGCCTATGGTTACAAAACCGGTTTCCGACGGTGGATTGGGTTTTAACTTCAAATGGAACATGGGCTGGATGAACGATATGCTTGAATACGCAGGTGCAAATCCGTTTTTCAGAAAAGATATGCACCGCAACATCACATTTTCGTTTTATTATGCGTTCAGCGAGAATTTTATTCTGCCGGTTTCTCACGACGAGGTTGTGCACGGCAAAAAATCTCTGCTTGATAAAATGCCCGGCGAATACGAAGAGAAATTTGCCGGCACAAGAGTTTTCTTAGGTTATATGATGGCACATCCGGGGAAAAAACTGCTGTTTATGGGCAGTGAGTTCGGGCAGTTTTCAGAGTGGAATTACAAACAGGCTCTTGACTGGTGCTTGTTTGACTACGATGCACACAAAGCTCTTGATGAGTATGTAAAATCTCTGAATGAATTTTATTTGAAAACTCCTGCTTTCTGGGAAATTGACTATTCCTGGGAAGGCTTTGAATGGATATCCTCCGACGATTATACGCAGAATATAATCGTATTTCGGCGAAAGGCAAAAAACGGCGACGAAATAATTGCAGTTATCAACTTTGCACCGGTAAAACGTGAAAACTACTGCATCGGTGTGCCTTTTGCAGGCGAATATACAGAGGTATTCAATTCTGACAGTAAACAATTCGGCGGAAGCGGAGCAGGCAATGATTTACCGCTGAAATCAACGGCAATACCAATGCACGGGCTTGACAATTCAATTGAAATTGTTATACCTCCGCTCTCGGCGATTTATTTAAAGTGTACAAAAAAGACATCTGAAAAGAGGAAAGAAAAGAAATGCTGACAACAAAAAAAGATTGTGTAACAATGCTGCTTGCAGGCGGGCAGGGCAGCAGACTTCACGTGCTTACGAGCAAAATTGCAAAACCGGCTGTTCCTTTTGGGGGCAAATACCGCATTATTGACTATGCACTGTCAAACTGCGTTAATTCCGGGCTTGATACTGTGGGTGTGCTTACCCAGTATCAGCCGCTTATTCTTAACGAATACATCGGTAACGGACAGCCATGGGATCTCGACAGACTTAACGGAGGCGTAATGGTACTTCCTCCTTATCAGGGTAAAAAGGGCG
>JAZNOL010000083.1:0-17388 GCA_045580815.1 Clostridia bacterium
GATTTTTATCACAATATTTTTTCACAAAATCACAAATTGGCGTATTCATTTTTATTCCTCGCGAAAAGCTCTGTCAATTGCGACCATTATGGCACATTCCATACGTTTTCTGAACAGCTCACAACCATATTTGTAAACGCCTGTCACAGAACCGGTTGAATGATAAGCATTTGCGGCACATCCGCCCGAACAATACAGTTTTGCCCAGCAATCCGCACAGTCACTGCGTGCATAAACATTGCAGTTTGCAAAGCATTTCTGTGTTTCGGGGTTAGTCACACCATCGTAAATATTACCCAGCTTAAAGCTTTCGTCGCCCACAAACTGGTGACAGGGGTAAAGGTCACCGGTGGGGGTGACAGCCATGTATTCTGTGCCGGAGCCGCATCCTGAAATGCGTTTATAAATGCACGGGCCGCCCTCCAAATCAATCATGTAATGATAAAAAGTAAACGGCTTGCCCTGCTTGTCTCGTTCTATCATAAGCTCGGCAAGTTTTTCATATTGGTCAAGAACAATCGGCAAATCTTCTGCCGTAAGCTCTGAGGGACTGCCTGCTTCGCAAACAACAGGTTCCATGCTCAGTTCGGTAAAACCTAAATCAAGCATAGTTTTTATGTCCTCTAAAAAATCAGGGTTTGCGTGGGTAAATGTGCCACGCATATAATAATTTTTGCTGCCACGTTTTTCAACAAGTTTCTGAAATTTAGGCACAATTTTATCGAAACTTCCGTTGCCGGCATAATCCACGCGGAATCGGTCGTGAATTTCTTTTCTTCCGTCGAGGCTTAAAACAACGTTGCTCATTTCTTTGTTGGCAAAATCAATTACATCATCGTCAATAAGAACACCGTTTGTTGTAAGAGTAAATCGGAAATTCTTGTTTTTTTCTTTCTCGATGCTTCTTGCGTAAGCAACAAGCTGTTTGACCACATCAAAATTCATCAGCGGTTCTCCACCGAAAAAGTCAACCTCAAGGTTGCGTCTGCTGCCGGAATTTTCAACAAGAAAATCAAGAGCACGTTTGCCGGTTTCGAAACTCATGAGTGCACGCTCTCCGTGATATTTGCCCTGACTTGCAAAACAGTAAGAACAGTTTAAATTGCAGGTGTGGGCAATGTGCAGACAAAGTGCTTTTATAACACCGGAGGTTTTTTGTTTCAAATCTCCGGCTTTTTTTTCAAAGGTGTCCGGGGCAAAAAGGTTTCCGCTGTCTTTAAGGGAGCAAATCTGGTTGTAGCATTCTTCAATATCTTTAACATCGGTTTCGGGATATTTTTCAGACATAAGAGAAATTACGCCGTCTTTGTCGGATGTTTCAAAAACAGAAATAATATCATAGGCAAGGTCGTCCACAACATGAACACCGCCTGAGCATATGTCAAGAACAATGTTGTAGCCGCCAAGTTTATACTGGTGTATCATAAAAATTCTCCTTTTAAAGAGGTTATATTAACACAAAAATACCGCCGTACAGGCGGTATTTTTATAATTAGCAATTATTTGCTCTCTGTGTTTTCGCACTGCTGATTAGCGATACCGCAGCTGGTTTTGCAAGCTGACTGGCAAGATGTCTGGCATTCGCCACAACCGCCGTTTTTAGCACTTTCACAAAGATTACGTGTTTTAATAGTTTTAATATGTTCCATAACAGAAACCTCCAGAATAATAATTTATTATATTATAGCATAGTTTTAAACCAAAGTCAATATAAATATTTATTTTTTAAATAAATTGTTACATAATTATTAATTTATTCCTGTTTGGATTGATTTGTATTAAAAATTATGATACAATAAAAGAAAATAATGGATTTTTGCAACCTTTTTTCTGTTTAAAAAGTATTAAGATTAAACAGACATCTTTAAAAAGGAGACAATTTTATGAAACGCATTTTGATATTTATAACGGCTGCATCAGTTATTTTAACAGGCTGTAACAGCAGTAGTATCGGTATAATCGGCGGAGCAGACGGTCCGACAGCAATCATTGTCGGCGAAAACAAGACTGTCGTACACGGTCAGTTTGGTGAGCAATATGAAAAACGTCCCATACGAATGATAAATGTAGATGGTGAGCTTTATTTTGACAGCGGAATTATCAGTAATACAGAAGCACGTTGCGGCACGCCTGACGGAGAACTTAAAAAAGCGGCAGAAGAGGCGGAAATTCCTCATAATGCAGGCGAAGCAAATTTCAATACAGAGGGCTATCAGAACTCAACATCAATAACAAAGGAAGTCAATATTGACGGAAATTGGGTTATCTTTAAAAAATACAGACGTCCTGTCAGTAAAGAGTTTAAATATTGCTTTTACATAAGAGGACACATGAACAATGCTGCTGTTGACAGTGAGCTTGTTGTGCTGACGGATAACAAGGATATTACGTTTTCTCAGGTTTATGAGCCGATGCTCAGCTCGCAGATAAATGCCGGAAAAGATGTCGGTCTTGTGTCGCATGATTGGCTGACTACCGATAAATGGGGCATTTCCCTTACTGCGGATAATATTACAAATAAAGGCATTACAGTAAAATGTGAGCAGTTTGGCGGAGATGCAACGGGAGATTTGCAGACAGGAGATTGGTATTCTATTGAAAAAAGCACCGGCGGCGGCTGGGAGCCTGTGCCGAAAATCAAAGAAAACGTAGCATGGGACAGCGTTGCTTACGAAATAAAAAAGAATGATATAACCGAAATTAAGGTTAATTGGAAGTGGGTTTACGGCGAGCTTTCGCCGGGATATTACAGACTGTCAAAAGAAATTATGGATTTCCGCAAAACGGGCGATTTTGATAAGGAGATATATTACGCATATTTTGATTTAGCGGAATAGAGGTGTGTTTTAGTGAAAAAAATAATAGTTTTTTTAATGATGGTGATTATGATGCAGGCAACAGGATTTGCTGAAAAAGTAGGCTTTGAGGCATTGATTTATCCAAAGGAAGAAGTTTCTTTTCCAAGCGAATGGGCGGAAGAAAGTATAAAAAATGCCGAGAAATTTGAAATTACCGACGAAAACAAAGAATATGATTATACATCATCTATTTCACGCGAAGAGTTTTGCAATCTTGTTTATAATACCATAAAAGCGGTTACAAAAATAGATATACCGGCAGGGAAAAATAAATTTACAGATACGAAAAATGAGAAAATTGTTGCATTGGCAGAGTTAGGTATTATCAACGGAAAATCCGAAACACAGTTTGCACCGGACGACAACCTTACCCGTGAAGAGGCGGCAACAATAATCGTCCGAATGATAAACAAGGTCAAGCCTATGGAAGTTACAGAAATGTGGTTTGAATATGACGATATTGAAGAAGTTTCAAATTGGGCGTCCGATGCAGTTCAGACAATAAGTAATCTTGGATTTATGAATGGTGTGGATGGCAATAAATTTGTACCCAAAGACACATACACAACAGAGCAGGCAATAGTGACTTTAGTCAGAGTTTGCAATGCATATGAGGAGGGCGGCGAATGAGAAAATACATAGGATATATCCCAGCAGCTTTTTTCACAGTATTTTATTTGTTTGGGATGTTTATGAGCGGTAGTCTTGAAATGTCAATGATATTAATCTGGCTTGCCTGTTTCTGGATTTCGGCACTGCTTTTGCATAAAGGATTTTTCTGGGGTGGTATACCCGGCGTTTTACCGGCAATTCACATGATTTATATGGGAACGCGATATACGGGACAGACGATTAATATTGAAATCCCTCTCGGAATTGTATTACTTTTGTTTTATGGGATTTTGGGTTTTTATCTATGGAAGAAGCGTAACGTGACACAAAAGGTTAAAAATAAAGAAATATTGGTAGTGATACTTAAACTTATTTTAACGGCAGTTGCAGTTTTTATAAGTATGTATATGGCAATTGTTTCATTTATGGTTTTATCGTCAATGCAGATAAACACAGTGCTTGCTACCATTGCCATGTTTGTTCTTCCATCGTTGCTTTTGCCGCTTATCTGGCTTAAAAAGAGAAAAATATTTATCATCATATGGTTGATATTTGCCGCTGTTTATTTTTCGGCGTTAGGTATAAATTACGGTATAGAAAAATACGATGAAAGCATCACGGTCAATACAACTCCGAATATTTACGTTCGTGACTATCTGCCCTTTGAAGAAGAATCAAAAATTGTAAAATATGATAGCAAAACATTAAAGCTTACGGAGAATCTGCCGAAAATTGACGGTGCGGCGGCGTTGTTTCCGGTTTATTCCGCATTTGTAAATGCAGTATATCCAACCACAACGACACTTAATGACGGAACGTTTGAATATAACAACACTCCGGGCGGTTATCAACTTTTAGCAGAAAAGCAAACGGATATTTTCATCGGTGTATATCCTTCACAGGAACAGAAAGCATATGCAAATGAATGTAATACAACTTTTGAATATACACCTGTCGGAAATGAAGCCTTTGTTTTCTTTGTTCACAAGGACAACCCCATAGAAAACCTTACAACAGAGCAGATAAAGGGCATCTATTCGGGCGAGATAACAAACTGGAAACAGCTTGGCGGCAAAAACGAAAAAATTGCCGCTTTTCAGAGAAATGAGGGCAGCGGCAGCCAGAGTATGCTTAAACGTTTTATGGGTGATACACCTATAATGGAAGCACCCACAGAGCTTAAAAATGATTTGATGTCAGGCATTATCGAAAAGGTGTCGGATTATAAGAGCAAATCAAACTCAATCGGGTTTTCTTTCAGATATTATGTTGAGGGAATCATAAAAAATCCGGATATTAAAATGCTTTCTGTTGATGGTGTTGCACCTACGGCAGAAAATATCAAAAACGGTAGTTATCCCATTGTAACACCGATTTATGCAGTTACATACGAAGAAAACACTAACGAAAACGTTGATAAACTTCTTAATTGGATACTGTCGGACGAAGGACAGTATATAATCGAAGAAACAGGCTATGTTGGTATTGCAGATTAAGGAGAGTGCGTGTGACAAACATATTACAAAAATATAAAAAGCAATGTATTATAGTCGGAATTATTATAACAGTTATTCTGTTTATAGTGTATCTTTGGGCGATGTTTATACCCGGGCTGTGGCACGGTGATGCGTTTTTGTATAAGCAGGACGACGGAACTTTTTCAGGCTCAGATATTTATGCGGAATATAATATGACTGTCAAACCTGCCGATTACGGAACAGATATAGAATTTTCTGTAAACAGCAACACAAAACACTATCAGGTAAAGTATGATAAAAACGACTTATATAGAAATGTCGAGATTTCAGAAAACGGAAATATAATATGCAAAGGACATGCGCTTGGCATAGATGGTGATTACATAGTAATAGACGATGAACCCGGTTCTTCCGATATGATTAATGTCCGGGTGGGGAATGAGAAACCTACTGAAGAAGAGTTGTTTCCCGGATATACAAAACTGTATAACTGGGCTGTTGCTGACAAACACGATACCCGTGGACAGCCTTATATGCTGTGGTTAATACTTTTGTTGGGAGTAATACTGTTTTTGGATATTAGGTTTCCGAATCTGTTCTGGATATTGGAACACAGACTTGATGTTGACGGCGGCGAACCCAGTGACTGGTATTTGTTCGGACAAAAAGTCGGCAGGGTTGTGTTGGCAATAGGAATATTGGTTTGTATGGTTGTTACATTTACGATACGTTAAATTACAGGAGGTACAAATAATGAAAAAATTATTATCAGTTTTATTAGTTATAGCGGTGATTTTATCGCAAACACTTATTTTGGTTAATGCAGAAACTTTATCTGACGGAATAGCAAAAACACAATCAAAATATGAAAATTATATAACCGAAGCAATAAGTAAATCGGAGTTTGAAGAAAATCAAATTGACAAGGACAATATTTTTATTGTTGAGCTTACAAATCCAATGGCTATAAAAAATGACAGCTCACCTTTGACAATTTATGTTGCTATGCCAATTATTGATACAGACGATATTTCCTATGCCGGATTTGAAAAGGATAAATATGTAACAGCAATTACAAATTTTTCATCATTAGCAAGTGTTGAAAATCCTTACGGAAATAAATTAAAGAAATATATTGAAGATAATAATTTATCAGAGCCGACAGAAATTAAAATCTTGCAGATTATAGAGAGATTGCATTTGTTCGCATATTATGTTGTATGTGATGATACGGAATACATAATACCATATCACTTTACTAATGAAAGCAATTTTAACATCACAAATGCAGACGAATGTAATTTAGAATATGGAAAAGCATATACCGTAAATGAGTTTAATTCAATATGTGATAAAGAACAAGTTTTGTTTGAAGAAGAAAGAAAAAAACAGGCTGAAACCGAAAACAAAGATAAGACCTATGTTGATAATGACGGCGAAGTGGTAGAACAGAAAACAGAAACAAATAAAGCCGATTCTGTAAAAGAGGATAAAGAAACCGAAGAAAAAAACGAGCAGAAAGACACTGCAGAAGAAACGTTCACATTTGATGAGCTTACCAATATTTCAGCAAAAGATATAAAGAAAATATCAATAGCTTGTAGTAGAAACGGAAGAACGGAATACTCGACATCTTCTCCGCTTATAATATCAAACATTGTTAAATCAGTTGATGATTTGCAATTTGTAGAAGATACAAGAGAAGGCAGTGCTGGAGGTTGGTTATATTTTATCAATTTCTATATGGAAGACGAAACATATATCCAATTCGGCACAAGACTATATATTGATAAAATCAATTATATAGCATTAGAACACGATGCTGTCATTGAAATAATGAAAAACTATCATGACTTAATTGAAGGTATTGATAGTAGCGAATGGGCGACTGATTATATTTTAGAATGTATGGAGTTTGGTTTCTTGGAAGATGTGTCCGAACTGAATTATAAAGAGCCTATCACCCGTGAAAAATTCTGCGAGATAGTTTATAATATGCTGGATAAAACAATGGAAATTAAGTGGCAAAAGACTTCTCCTAATCCTTTTAGAGATACATTTAACGAAAAGGTGTTTTCGCTTCGCCACGAGGGTGTAATTAACGGCAAAGGTGATTACACATTTGCTCCTGATGATTACCTCACCCGCGAAGAAGCTGCTACAATTCTTATACGAACTGCGCAGCTTATGGGAATTGGTATGCCTGAAAATGCTTATGATGATAAAGTCTATGATGATGAAGATGAAATATCCGAATGGGCATTTCCGTCAGTTCACTATTGCAGAAAATTAAATATTATGGTAGGGACGAGTGAAACAGAATTTTCACCAAAGGAAACATATACAGCAGAACAAGCTATTGCAACTGTTGTGAGATTATATAAAGCACATATTGGTGTAAGTGTGGAGGGATAAAAAATGATAGCAGAAAATTGGGGAATAAAAAAGAATTTCGGGTTTGGATGTATGCGTCTGCCCATGAACGGTGATGAGGTTGATTTTGAAGAATTTTCAAAAATGATTGACACGTTTTTAGAAAATGGGTTTAATTATTTTGATACTGCACACGGCTATCTGGAGGGGAAGAGTGAAACAGCAATTAAAAAATGTCTTGCATCACGTTATCCCAGAGAAAGTTATATTCTGACCAACAAGCTTACCGGTCCGTATTTTAACAAAAACGAAGATATACGTCCGTTTTTTGAAAGTCAGCTTGACGCTTGCGGCGTAGAATATTTTGACTGGTATCTGATGCATTGTCAGGACAGAGAAATCTTTGAAAAATTCAAAAAATGCCGTGCATATGAAACAGCTTTTGAATTGAAAAACGAGGGCAAAGTGAAACACGTTGGAATTTCGTTCCACGACAAAGCAGAGATTCTCGAAAAAATTTTAACCGAGTATCCGCAGATAGAAGCTGTTCAGATTCAGTTCAACTATGCGGACTATGACGATGTTTCGGTTGAAGGTCGCAAGGTTTATGAAGTTTGCAGAAAGTTTGAAAAACCGATTATAGTTATGGAACCGGTCAAAGGCGGCACGCTTGTTAATCTCCCCGAAAAAGCCCAAAAGGTTTTTGATGATTTGGGCGGCGGAAGCAACGCAAGCTACGCAATTCGTTTTGCGGCAGGTTTTGAAGGCATTTTTATGGTGCTTTCGGGCATGGGCAACATGGAAATGATGAACGACAACATCAGCTATATGAAAGATTTTAAACCTCTTGACGAAAAAGAAATGCAGGCAGTGTGGGAGGTTTGCAGAATTTTTAAATCTCAGGATTTGATTCCCTGTACTGCGTGCAGATACTGCGAAGAGGGATGTCCGCAGAATATTCCGATTCCGGATTTATTTTCCTGTCTTAACGGCAAACGTACTTTGCCAAGCTGGAATCAGAATGTTTATTACAGCGTTCATACAACAGACAGAGGGAAGGCATCTTCCTGCATAGAATGCGGAAAATGCGAAAAAATATGTCCTCAGCATCTTGAAATACGCAATCTTCTTAAAGAAGTAGCAAAAGAATTTGAAAAATAATCATAGTGAATAAAATTGCATAAACTATAATGTAAAGGAGGCAGATTTATGAATATTTGTATTTACGGAGCTTCAAGTGAAACAATTGATAAAATATTTATCGACACAGCATACTCACTTGCGGCAGAATCGGCAAAAAGAGGGCACACCTTAGTTTACGGTGGCGGTGGCAACGGTGTTATGGGTGCAAGTGCCCGTGGTGCTTATGACAGCGACGGAAAAATAATCGGCGTTGCACCTTCGTTTTTTAAGGTTGACGGCGTGCTTTTTGAACATTGCACCGAGTTTATTTATACTGACACAATGAGAGAACGCAAAAAAATTCTGGAAGACCGTTCCGATGCTTTTGTTGTTGCACCGGGCGGCATAGGTACATTTGACGAGTTTTTTGAAATTCTCACTTTGAAACAGCTTGAACGGCACAACAAGCCTATTGTTATTTTCAACGTTGACGGATATTACGACCGTATGCTTGAAATGCTCAAAAAAACAACTGAAGAAAACTTCATGAAACCAAAAAGTTTAGAGCTTTTTGAATGCTTTGACAATGTTGCGGCAGTCCTTGATTATATTGAAAATTATGACGAAAAACCTATTGATATAAGAGAACTTAAAGACATCGGATAAAGGAAGTAAAAATTATGTTTACTCATACCTACGAAACTCGCTACGGCGATTATAAAGACTATGAAACAATAAAACCGGGAACAGTTTTAGATATTATTCAGGACGTTTCAACAAGAGATTCTGCGCGGTGTGGCTACGGAATTGAAGAATTGCGGGAGTTAAAAATGGCATGGCTTTTGCAGGGGATAAACGTGCATTTTGAAAAAACTGTCAGAATATCTGATGGTATTGAGGTATGCACAGCGGTAAAAAGCATTAAAGGTGCAACATCCGAGAGAGGTTGCATTTTAAAACAAAACGGCGAAGCGGTGGCAAAATCCATTGCCAACTGGTTTATTTTTGATACAGAAAAACAGCGTGTTCGAAAGATTCCTGCAGAAATGGCAGTGGTATATGAAATTCATGATTTTAAAGATGATTTTTTTGAGTTTGTAAAACCGGATATCTGCGAAATAGAAACGCCGGAATATACTGTGCGTGTTTCAAACAAGGATATTGATACAAACAAACATCTTAACAACCAAAAGGGTGCGGACATTTTAATGGACGCACTACCTTTTGATTTTGATTTCAACGATATAAAACTGCTGTATAAAAAACCGGCATTTTTGGGCGATGAGCTTGAAGTATGCATAAAACCCATCGAAAACGGATTTTATGTACATACACAAACAAAAGAAAAAGAAATCTGCGTTGCAGGAACCTTTGAAAAACTTTGATAAAAAGGGGAGAGCGTTGTGGTTTTGTTTGAGAAAAACGGTTACAGCATAAATTTTGATGAAAAAACAGCCTCGGCAAGGTTTTCAAACGCAGGCGGTATTTCTTTTGGACAGGTACCGTCAAGTTTTGTTGCCAAAAATATTAAAACCGATGAAAACGGCTTTGTTTTTACCGTCGATTGCAATAACGTAGTTTTAAATTGCAGATATGAAATCTGCACCGATGAAACAGGCACATATTTTAACTTGGATATTCAATCGGACAGTAAATTTGACGGCATGGTGCGTTATCCAAGCGGATTTAAAACAACAAAAGGCGACAGAATTATTGAGCCTTACTGTGAAGGAATAGCCTTTAATGCCGAAGATACTGTGCCAATTCCTGAAGAAAATCCGCTTTTCGGCGGCTCGTGGAATTCTATGAGCTTCTGGACTTTGGCAAACGGGAGCAACTGGATAATGATGGCGGTTGAAACAAACGCCGATGCGTATTTTATCTTTGAGAAAAACAGCGACGGTCTTTATTGCCCTTGTGTGCAATGGCAGGATGAAATGGGTGCGTGGGGATATATTCGAACAATCCGGTTTTATATAGGAAACGGCAATCCTGTAACCGGATGCGCAAAAACATACCGCAAAATGATGGTTTCAACCGGCAAGTTCAAAACTCTTGCCGATAAGGCAAAAGATGTTCCGGCAATAGACGGTGCAATCGGCAGTGCTATTGTGTGGTTATGGAACGACGATGCTATGAGCAAACTTTACGATGCAAACGTTACATACACAAAACCGTCAGAATATCAGTATGCCCTGCGCAGAAAGATTGCTGATGATATGAAAAACAGCGGTATGGACGATGTTCTGTGGTCAATTTTTGATGAGAATGTGGACAAAGAAACCGTAGAATATATAAAATTCCTTGGCTATACAACAAGTATGTATCAGATTTATACAGATGTAATGCCAAAAGACAGTGTGGAGATGTTCCCTGAGCCGAGAGTTGCGAGAAACAAAAAACGCCTTGAATACTGGCCGGACGGTCTTATGATTACAAAGGAGGGCGAGCCGTTTCCAGCATGGGAGCTTACCGGTAAGGACGGAAAACGGCATATTCAGCACAGAATGTGCGATGCTGTAGCTCTTGACTGGATTGAAAAAGCAATTCCGGAAGAGATTACCATAAACGGCATAGAGGGTGTGTTAATGGATGTTTGCTGGTGCTGCACCCTTGAATGCAGAAGCAAGGTACATCCTCAGTCACGCCGTCAGGCAATTGCAAATAAACAGAAAATATTTGAACGTATGAAAGAGATGGGGATTGTCCGCGGAACAGAAAACGGTCATGAAGACAGCGTTTGTTGTTGTGAATATAACGAGGGTATGATGAGTCCATCGGTTTTTCGCAGTGATGAGGCAGGCAGGCGGATGACCCATGTTTATGACGAAGCAAACACGGATGGAAAAATCCTTAAATATATGCTGAATCCCTGTTACCGTGTGCCATTGTGGGAGCTTGTGTATCACGATTGTCAGGCGGCACATTGGTATTGGGGAGATTCAAGTAACAGTATGCCGAAACTTGCACCTCTTCGTGATGCTTTTGATGTACTTTATGCAACAGCACCTCTTTACAGTTTTAATGTGTCAAGCTGGAACAATCTTAAAAATGTAATAGTTGATTCTTACAGAAGAACTGTTCCCGGTGCACGGAAATTGCGTTATGCCGAAATGGTTTCTTTTGAATATTTAACCAACGATATGCAGGTGCAGAAAACCGTGTTTGATGACGGAACAGAAATTGTAGCAAATTTCGGTGAAAACGAATTTGTTTATAACGAGACAGTACTTGAAAAATGGAATATTTGCAGAAACAAATGACGATAGACATAATGTGGATTAAATAGGTTAAAATCGTAAGTTGACAAATTGTTGTATTTAATATACAATGGGTAAAGAACATTTTACAGGATTGAAGTTTTATGAAATTATACTATGCACCTCTTGAGGGGATAACTACATATATTTACAGAAACACTCATGCACAGGTCTTTGGTGGTGTGGATGCGTATTTTGCCGGCATCGGTTGTTTCGGCACTCGGTATAGCAATTTACGGGATGTTTGTAGCAATTGTAATTCCACAGACAAAAAAAGCAGAGCAACTGCGTTTTGTGTGCTCCTTGCAATTGCACTCAGCTGTGCATTTAAATATGTTCCGCTACTTTCGAAAGTGCCAAGCGGATTTGTTATAATTATTTGTGCAATACTGGCGAGTGCTTTGTTTGCGGTTTTGTCACCGGTGCGTGTGAGTGAGGAGGGTGACAATGAATAATTTTGTGTTTTTTATGTATCTTGCTGTTGCGGCAGGTATTACATATCTTATCAGAATGTTGCCGTTGGTGCTGGTAAAGAAAAAAATAAAAAACAAATTTCTTCTGTCATTTTTGTACTATATTCCGTATGCTGTGCTTGCGGTAATGACAATACCGGCAATTTTTTATTCTACCTCTTCGGCAGTTTCGGCATCTTTGGGATTTGCAGCAGCAGTTGTGCTGGCGTATTTTGAAAAAAGTTTGCTGACTGTTGCTGGTGTATCTTGCGCAGTGGTTTTTGTTGCATAAGCTGTGATTAAATTTATTGCATAATTGAGATTATAGGTTTATAACAAATAAAAAAACCAATCCTTTAGGATTGGTTTTTTGGTGGATCTTCAGGGACTCGAACCCCGGACCGACCGGTTATGAGCCGGTTGCTCTAACCAACTGAGCTAAAGATCCGTGTTTAACAACAGGTGATATTATATCACATTTTTTAAAGTTTGTCAATACTTTTTTTCTGTTTTTTTAAATTTTTTGCAATAATAGAAAGCATTTTTACAAAAATGTTAAATAAATTTGCAAAAAAGCCTTGACTATAATTGAATTTTATGGTATAATATTCAGGTAGTTTGGTTAGGTCAATAAAATATGCAGGTATGGCGGAATTGGCAGACGCGCATGGTTCAGGTCCATGTGAAAGCAATTTCATGCAGGTTCAAGTCCTGTTACCTGCACCAAAAAGACAGATTTCGCTTGAAATCTGTCTTTTTTGATAAAAACAACAATGTCGGAGGTGTAGTAAGTAGTAATGAAAAAAATAGCACTGGTTCTTATTTTTATTTTAACTCTTATGGCGTGTAGTGTTGAAACATTTGCCTATGAGTTTCCGCATAGTTTTTGGGCGGCAAAAAAAAACTTTGACAATGCAGAAAACTCAAAAAACTATTCAGCAATGGTTGAGTATGGCAATCAAATTGTAAATATAATGCAAAATGCACCGGAGGGTAAAGAAAAAAAGGCAAATATTGTTATTCATTATAACAAAATAGGTGTTGCATATGAAAAAATGGGCGACTATGACAACAGTATGCAAACGTTTAAGAAGTTATATGATTATGCTTCAAAATATGGAGACGAGTTTTGGGATTATGTAAAAACAGCACAGGCAAAAGTAAATCAGTATACATCAGAAATCAGCATGTATACAGACAAAGGTGCATATACATATTATGGAGCTAAAAACGAAAAAAACAATGGTGTTCTTTTTGGACTGTGCTCAGATGCTGTTACCCGAAAAAAACTCAGCAACGAGTCGATGATACTTACGTATCAGGAGCTTGGACAAAAATTGCTTGCGTACAACTCAGGTATTGTTTCAAAAGCAAATTCTTCCGGATGTGCGGTTGAATTTGCCCTTAACTGTCCCAACGAGGGTGCAGATATAAAAAATATTGAAAGAATGAACTCATATCTCGAAGAAATTTCAAATTTATTCAAAAAATATCCCAATGTACCAATATATTTGCGATTTGGTGCGGAATTTGACATATGGTCAGTTCAGGCAGAACCGGAGGAGTATAAAGCGGCGTTTAGATATGTGGCAGAATATTTCAAAAGCAGAAATTCCAATGTTGCAATGGTGTGGAGTCCAAATCATACGCCAAACTGGTATATTGACATAGATGATTATTATCCCGGAGACGAATGGGTTGATTGGGTAGGGGTTTCTTTGTATGCTCAGCGGTATTTCATGGGAAACAAAAACAGTGATCCGGAAGATGAACTTTTATTTAATACCGGAATAAACTCCAATCCGGTTGTGGTTATAAAAAATCTGGTTAAAAAATACGGCGACCGAAAACCTATTATGATTTCAGAATGCGGTGCCGGGCACAAAATGGTAAAAAGCGGTGAAGATACAAGCGAGTTTGCGTTAAGACGATTAAGAGAGCTTTTTGCTTATTTACCAATGGTTTATCCGCAGGTAAAGCTTATTGCATATTTTGACTGGTATGTTGAAGATAACAGCGAAAAAAGTGATTTCAGACTGTCTACAAATACAGCTTTGCAAAATGAATATCTTTCCTTGATAAAAGGACCAAGATTTATTCAGGATGAGTATACTGGCAGTGCTGATTTATGCTATAGAAAAGTGACGGATAATATTAACGTGGATAGTATATTTGAGGTTTCCTGCTATGCATACAGATATGGAACAAACTCTCAAAAGGTTACATATTTTATTGATGATAAATATGCAGGAATGTCAAATGAAATTCCGTTTACCGCAACGGTTGATGCAACTAATTATCCGGGAAAACATCGTTTAAAAGCGGTAGTAATGTTTGAAAACGGCAAAACGCTTACAACAGAGTCTTATATTAATATAAACCATGCGAGCAAAGACGTTACTGTTGAAATATCTGGAGATAGGGTTGATTTTGACCAGGAACCAATAATTTATAACAGCAGAACAATGGTTCCGATGAGAAAAATTTTTGAGGAATTGGGAGCAAATGTTTCCTGGGACGGCAACACAAACACAGCAACCGGAAAACGTGGGGATCGCACGGTAAAAATTACTGTGGGGCAAAAAAAGATGTATGTCAACAGTAAAGAAATTGCTCTGGATACAGCACCAATAATCATGGGAGCAAGAACGCTTGTTCCTGTAAGAGCCGTTGCCGAAGGGCTTGGCTGCACCGTTAATTGGGACGATAAATATTATATTGTGTCAATAACTCCAAAAAAGTTTAAATGGTCAGACTGGGAAGAGGACTTGCCCGGCTTTGTTGATGAGGATTTGTATTATGTAGAAGAAAAAACCTTGTATTCTTTCCGTGAAAAGGAGTATTATCAAACAGACTACGAAAAAGGCAGCTCAAAATATCTTGTTGATGTTGATATGGATTACGGAAACTGGAGCGATTGGCAAAACGAATATATTTCTTCATCGGATGAAAGAGAAGTGCAAACCCGTACACAGTCAACAACAAAAGAATATCACTATGAACACTATTGTATAGGTAATATAGGTGTTGAAGAAAAAAATTACCGCACGTGGAATTATAGGAAGTATGACGAATGTACGCATCATGATTTGGGATGGTTTACACAGCCGCTTGAACATTCCGAGGATAGCGACATAAGCTATACATATTATGTGAACGGAGAAAAATACAGATGCTCAAACACCTGCTTCCGTTGGTATCTCACAGGCACTACAGGGGGTGAATATACTCAGTACAGAGCAAGGGATATTTATCACACATATACATATTGGAGATGGAGCGACTGGACAGACTTTGACGATGAAGACCCTTACGATTATTATGATTGGGACGAAATAGAGGTTGAAGAAATGATTGTATACAGATACAAGGAAAAATAAACTGCAAGTATTACGAAAATGTGAATAAATTGTAAAAAAAGTGTTGACAATTGTCGCTATATGTGATATAATGTTGTTTGGTAAAATTTTGTGTGCGTAAGCATGCAAAAGGAAAGGGGGATTTTAAAATGGCAGTAGCATCATTAGTATTGGGTATTATAGCTCTTGTATTTTGCTGGATGCCGGGTGGTCTTTCAACAGTTTCACTTATTTGTGGTATTATTGGTATTATTCTCGGCGCCCTCGGTTCACGTACAGAGAAAAAAGGTGCGGCTACAGCAGGTCTTGTAATGTCAATCATTGCAGTAGCACTTGGATTACTTACTTTTGCTATGTGTGGTGGATGTGTGGCGTGTGCAGCATGTACATCAGCGTGTGCAGCATTTTAAAGTTGTGACTATCCCTGCCGTTATGCACAATGAGTGTAAAGGCGGGGATTTTCATATTTTTAACAGTTTTTAAAGGAGATAAAAATGTTTCCGTTTATAAATATTTTTTCAAAACAAATTTCCACCTACGGCTTATGTATGCTGATTGCTTTGTTTTTGGTGACATATCTTGTGAGCCTTAAAGCAAAGAAAAAAGATGTACCCGGCGCTATGATTATTTTGATTGCGGCAATGGTGTTTTTATTTGCAATGCTGGGTGCAGGATTTTTATACCTTATAGTAACATATCCCATAGATTATATTATTTCGGAAATAATCAGCGGTAGTTTTAATTTTAATATAGGGCTTGTTTTCTATGGTGGACTCATCGGTGGTATCGGCGGAGCTTTTGTAGGTGCAAAAATTGCAAGAGTAAAGCTGATGGAGCTTGAAGATGCCATTGTTCCGTACATTCCGCTTGGACATGCTATAGGCAGAGTAGGTTGCTTTCTGGCAGGTTGCTGTTACGGCATGGAGTATAGCGGTCCGTGCGCGGTTTACTATCCAAATTCTATTTTTGGACTTTCACCGGATGTGGGGTATTTCCCGGTACAGCTTCTTGAATCTGCACTGGATTTGTGCATAATGGGCTATTTGCTGCTGTATTCTACCAAAAAGAATAAAACAAAGGGTGAATTACTGTTTGAATATCTGTGGCTTTATGCATTAATGCGTATATTTACGGAATGCTTCCGCGGTGATGCTATACGTGGAGTTTTCTCAGGCTTTTCCACTTCACAGTGGGTAAGCATTGGAATGATTCTTGCAAGCATACTGTTTAAAATTTTTGTAATTATAAAAGAAGCAAGAAGCAAAAAGGAACAGATATGAAATTTCATAAAATTGAAGAAAAAGACCTTGAAAAACTATATAACCTGTATCTTCAGCTTGTGGAGTTTGGAGATTTAGAGAATATGCGCCGTGTTTTTGCCGAAATTAAAGAAAGTCCTCACTATATTCTTTTTGGAGTATATACCGAAGAAGACGAGCTTGTTGCAACGGCATCGCTTACAAAATGCTTTGACTTAACCGAAGATTCCAGATATTATTACAGTATGGAAAATTTTGTGGTAGATAAAAATTTTCGCAGACAAGGTGCCGGTAAATTTTTATTGAAGAACGTTGAGGAATATGTTAAAGCAAACGGCGGCAGATATATTAATTTTACGTCAAGTGCATGGCGTAAAGATGCGCATGCTTTTTATGAAAATTCAGGTTATAAGGCAGATTACGTAAAAGGGTTTAAAAAAGAATTCTAAAACGAGGCTGTAGCAAAATGAAATCATTTTGCTACAGCATCGTTTCGTTACACAATAAAATATCCCCCATTATATGGGGGATATCTATATTTAGTTATCCTATTATATTACCCAGCATATCGTCCATTGAGTACATACCTGCCGGTTTGCCTTTTAAAAACTGTGC
>JAZNOL010000084.1:0-5081 GCA_045580815.1 Clostridia bacterium
AAGCAAAATGATTTCATTTTGCTTGCAGCCCCACTTTTTTAGTCTTGTTTTTCTTCTTCAGAGGTTTCCTCTGATTTTTTGAATTCCTTTTTCGGTGAGATTTTTACCTTTTTGGCTCTTATGTCAATAATAATGCTGTCGCCGGCTTTTACGTTGCTGTCAAGCATTTCTTCAGCAAGAGCATCCTCAATTTTCGACTGAATAGCCCTGCGAAGCGGACGTGCACCGTAAACCGGGTCAAAGCCTTCATCAGCAACAAAGGTCACAACATTTTTGGTATATTCCGCATCAATATCATTTGCTTTAAGGCGTTTTACCATGTTTTTAAGCAGAATATCGGCAATCTGTTTTACCTCGGCTTTTTCAAGCTGATGGAACACAATTGTATCGTCAACACGGTTTAAAAATTCCGGGCGGAACGCCTTTTTAAGCTCGGATAAAACATTTTCCTTGATTTTTTCATAACCGGTATTTTCGGATTCTTCGCCTGAGCCGAAACCAAATGTCTTTTTCTCGGTAATATGCCGTGCACCGATATTTGATGTCATTATAATAATGGTGTTGCGGAAATCCACTCTGCGTCCCTGTGAATCGGTCAGTATACCATCCTCCATAACCTGAAGCAGAATGTTGAACACATCGGGATGTGCCTTTTCAATCTCATCAAACAAAAGAACAGAATAAGGGTTGCGGCGGACTTTTTCGGTAAGCTGACCACCCTCGTCAAAACCAACATATCCGGGAGGCGAACCGATAAGACGTGAAACCGAATGTTTTTCCATATATTCGCTCATGTCCACACGAATCATGGCGTTTTCATCACCAAAAACTGCCTCTGCAAGAGCCTTTGAAAGCTCGGTTTTGCCCACACCTGTCGGACCTAAGAAAATGAAACTTCCTGTGGGACGTTTCGGGTCTTTAAGACCAACTCTGCCCCTGCGGATTGCACGGCATACGGCACTTACAGCTTCGTTTTGACCAACAACACGCTGATGGATAATATTCTCCATATTTTTAAGCCTGTCGGCATCATCCTGTGTAAGCCGGTTTACGGGAATATTTGTCCATTTTGAAACCTTTTCGGCAATGTTGTCGGCAGTTATTGAAAGGTACGATGTGCCGCTGGAGCTTTTCCAGTTTTTCTTTTCCTGTTCAAGCTGTTTTTTCAGCTCGCCCTCTTTGTCACGCAGACCTGCCGCACGCTCGTATTCCTGTGAAGAAATAGCTTCTTCCTTTTCTTTTTCGACAAGATTTATCTGGTCTTCAAGCTCTTTTAAATTAGGCGGAGCGGTCAATTCTTTTGTGCGCACAGCCGCCGCCGCTTCATCAATAAGGTCAATTGCCTTGTCGGGCAGAAATCTGTCAGGAATATATCTTACAGAAAGCTTTACAGCCGCAACAATAGCATCGTCCGTGATTGTAACCTTGTGGTGTGCTTCGTATTTGTCACGGATACCTTTTAAAATCTCAATAGCCTCGTCTTCGGTGGGCTCGCCCACGGTCACCGGCTGGAACCGGCGTTCAAGTGCGGCATCCTTTTCAATATATTTGCGGTATTCGTTGATGGTTGTTGCACCAATCACCTGCAACTCGCCTCTGGCAAGCACGGGTTTTAAAATGTTTGCGGCATCAATAGCACCCTCTGCCGCACCGGCACCGATTATAGTGTGAATTTCGTCAATAAACAAAATCACATTGCCGGCTTTGGTGACTTCCTCCATAGCTTTTTTTAAACGTTCTTCAAACTCGCCGCGGTATTTCGCACCGGCAACCATTGAAGATAAATCAAGAGTAAACAGTCGTTTATTTTTAAGACTTTCAGGAACATTTCCCGAAACAATGTGCTGTGCAAGCCCCTCAACAACAGCGGTTTTGCCGACACCCGGCTCACCTATAAGACAAGGATTGTTTTTGGTGCGGCGGCTGAGTATCTGTATAACACGTTCAATTTCATCGTCTCTTCCGACAATCGGGTCAATTTTGCCCTGTGAAGCATATTGCGTAAGGTCACGACCAAACCCGTCAAGCCCCGGAGTGCTTTTTGAACCGCGGGGTGAGCCTCCGCCTGTTTTTGCCGCAAAAGGACTTTCGTCGGTCAGAATTTTAACCGTTGAGGAATAAAGCTCTTCGGCATTTATGCCAAGCTCGTGCAGAATTTTCACCGCAACGCCTTCGCCCGAACCGAGAATTGCAAGCAGAATATGCTCTGTACCAATATAGTTGTTTGAAAGTCGCTGAGCTTCCACAACACTCATTTCAAGCACGTTTTTTGCACGGGGAGTGAACTCTATGCGGTTTGAATATCCGCCCTGCGTTGCATTGTAATAGCTTCGCATAAGCTCCTGCATAGCTTCAAGGGTAGCACCGTTTGTGGTAAGCACCTTGGCGGCAATTCCCGCACCCTCTTTCAAAAGACCCATCAATATGTGTTCTGTGCCCACAACACCGCTGCCAAATTCAAAAGAACATTCCTGGGCATAGCGGATTGCAATCTGGGCACGCTGAGTAAGTTTAAAACCGTTTATTTCCATAATATATCACCTCAAAAGTCAATTAATTTCTGCACATTTAAGTGTTTTGCGTAAAATTTCTCCGCGATGGATGTCACGTTTTTCAGCATCAGTTTCGTTAAACGCAGACATAACATGTGCCGGCTGAAGCTGAACAAGCAGAGAATTCAGCATTTCGTTCTTCACGTTTCCAATGATTCCTAAGTTCACACCAAGCCGCAGATAGGGCAGAAGATTCATAAACTCCTCGCTGCTCATAATATATGAAGAGGACAAAAGCCCGTATGCACGAAGAATTTTATCTTTGAAAACAGGAGTGTTGTTTTCATAAAGCGTAGCGGCAATTTTGCGTTCTTTTTCAATAAGCATATCAACCACGTTTTTCAGCTTTGCAATTGTCTCAGCCTCGCTTACACCAAGAGTAAATTGATTGGAAATCTGATAAATATGTGCTTTTGCTTTGCTTCCCTCACCATAAATTCCGCGAACGGTCACACCCAACTTGTTAACAGCGGCTGTCATTGTGCCGATGTTGTTTGTTATGGCAAGGGCAGGCAAATGCATCATAACCGAAGCTCGCATACCTGTACCAACATTTGTGGGACACTTTGTTAAATATCCGTATTTTTCACTGAACGCATAGTCAAGCTGTTTTTCAAGCCCATTGTCAATTTTATTGACAATATCGAAAGCCTTTTCAAGGTCATATCCGCTGACAATGCTTTGCAACCGCAGATGGTCTTCCTCGCAAACCATTACCGATGCACCGGATTTGTCGGTAAACACACCGCAAGGCAGCTTGCTTCCGGCAAGCTCACGGCTTATGATGTGTTGCTCAATAAGCTTTGTTTTGGCAAGAGAATCGGTTTTTGAAATATCAAGATAATCGAAATCTTTTAGTGCATCTGTTTTAGAAACAGTATCAATAATTTCAAGTGCTTCGCTGCCTGACATAAGTCCGGGGAATTTATAGCCTTTAAGGTTTCGTGCAAGCCGCACACGTGAACTTATTACAATGTCAGAGCAGTTTCCGCTTTTTTCAAACCACATCAGTTGTCACCGTCCTTTTTGTTGTCGCTGTGCTGTGAAAGCTCTTTTATTTCGTCACGCAGTTTTGCGGCATCTTCAAACCGCTCTTCGGATATAGCCTTGGTAAGCTGCTGTTTAAGCTCATCAAGACGGCGTTTTTCAAAAATTTCTGTTTTTGTGCGTGACGGTAGCTTTCCCGTGTGGGCGGTTGTGCCCTGAATTTCTTTCATAAACGAATCAAGATGGGGTGCAAAGGCGTTGTAACATTCTCCGCAACCAAATTTTGACGTGCGAGCAAACTGCTCAATTGTCGTGTGACAAACAGGACATTCAAGCCGGCTCGTAAGAGGTCGTGCCTGAAACCCTTTGCCTATAAAATCGCTGATAAAATCGCTCATTTCAACCATAATACCGTTTTGTGAAAGCAATCCCATGCCTTTTGCACATTGCTCACAGAGCTTTATTTCTTCTTTTTTGCCATTTACTATTTTTGTAAAAAACACATTTGCTTCTCGTTGCATACATTTGGGACATAACATAAAGCATTCCTCCTATTAAATTAAATGAAGCATCATATTTTTAAGTATCGAAGCACGAAGAACATCGGCACTTCTGCGGCTTTCACCCAAAATTCGGTCGCTCACCGCCGCCAGGATAATCTGTGCTTCGCGTTTTGTTATAATATTATATCCAAGTAAATTTCCTATTATTGCCACAGCAGAATTATAATCCACCTGATCACCGATAGAGTTAACGGCGTGCATCACCATATTGTCGCGGGGAATTTCAACCTGCCGGATAACAATGCATCCACCGCCGCCACGCCGGCTTTCAACAGTATAGCCTCGCTCGTTGGTAAACCGTGTCTGTATAACATAGTTAATCTGTGACGGCACACATTTGAGTTTGCCGGCAAGCTCGTTTCGCCTCAGCTCAACTGTGCCGCCCATGTCGCTTAAACTTTCTTTTATAAACTGTTCAATTATATCGCTGATTGTCATTTTAATCACTTCCAATTTAAATTTGACTTTGACTTTCTTTGACCTTGCAAAATTAGTATATACCATTACAAAAAATTTTTCAAATTCGACATAGGTCAGTTTTACGAGATTATTTTCACAAATCTTTATTTTTCTTTGAATTTCTTCTGTTTTCAAAGTTTTTTGTTTTAATTTCGACCTTGTTTGACTTTTGAGAACTGCAATATTTGCATAATGCCCAAGCCATATAAGCGAATTATAAAATTGTATAAAAATATGTTGAATTAATTGGATTTTATGGTAATTATGCTCATTTATCAAAAAATATTTGACATACCGAAATGAATATGATATACTAAAATAGCGATATTACGCTTTCAATTTTTTTAATATTATATAATAAAGAAAAGGAGAACTGACCATGAAAAAACTCATCAAAATGCTTTTGGTGCTGACAATGGTAGTTTCAATGATACCGTCAGCAGTAATGGCAGAAGCACAGCCCGGTGTTGTGTTTTACAATGCAGCAGGTGCTGTGATTAATTCTCTCGATGAGGTTTCC
>JAZNOL010000085.1:0-4502 GCA_045580815.1 Clostridia bacterium
TGTGAATATGGTTACACCGGCACTTTTTTCACGATATAAAACCGTTTCGGATTTTGCCGATGCCGATATAAACGAGCTTGAAGACTACATCCGTTCAACCGGATTTTATCACAATAAGGCAAAAAATATTATCGGATGCTGTAAAAAACTTATCAGTGATTTCGGCGGACAGGTTCCAGAAACAATGGAAGAGCTGACTTCTCTGCCCGGCGTTGGCAGAAAAACCGCAAACATCATAATCGGAGATATTTATAAAAAACCGGCAATTGTTGTGGATACTCATGCAAAAAGAATCGCAAAACGCATAGGTCTTACAAAAAACACCGACCCTACAAAGGTGGAATTTGACCTTGCAAAAATTCTGCCGGAGGACTATACATTTGAGTTCTGTCACCAGCTTGTTTACCATGGCAGAGCCATATGCAAATCGCAGAAACCGGCTTGTGCTGATTGTCCCATCCGTCACATCTGCGAGCAGAATATATAGCACGCATCGAAGTTTTTAGATATATTAAAAATACAAAAAAATACATTGAAAGATATAGATTTGTTATCAGGAGTATGCCTATGAGCAACTTTAAACTTGTATCACCGTTTTCTCCCACCGGAGACCAGCCCCAGGCTATTGATGCCCTTGTAAACGGCATAAACAGCGGTCATAAGGGACAGACGCTTCTTGGAGTTACCGGTTCAGGAAAAACATATACAATTGCAAACGTAATAGCACGCACAGGCAAGCCGACACTTGTTCTTGCCCACAACAAAACTCTTGCTGCACAGCTTTGTAACGAGCTTAAAGAGTTTTTTCCAGACAGTGCCGTTGAATATTTTGTTTCATATTACGACTATTATCAGCCCGAGGCGTATATTGCAAACACAGACACATACATTGAAAAAGACTCATCCATAAATGATGAAATAGACAAGCTTCGCCACTCGGCAACAGCCGCACTTTTTGAACGCCGTGACGTGATTATTGTGTCATCCGTAAGCTGTATTTATACCCTGGGCGACCCGATAGATTACCGTACACTTGTTATTTCTCTTCGTCCCGGAATGCTTAAAAGCCGTGACGAAATTTTAAGAAAACTTGTTGAAATTCAGTACGACCGCGGAGACATTGATTTTTCCAGAGGAAAATTCCGTGTGCGTGGTGATGTTGTTGAGGTTTATCCTGCCGGAAGTGACGGAATTATCCGCATAGAATTTTTTGGTGATGAAATCGAAAAAATCTCTGAGGTTGACTATGTTACCGGCAAGGTTGTTGCCTCACGAAGCCACGTTTCTATTTTCCCTGCATCGCACTATGTTACCACCGGCGACAAAATGAGCATTGCCATAAAAAACATTGAGGCCGAGCTTGAAGAGCGCATGGAATATTTTGAAAACGAGGGCAAGTTTCTTGAAAAACAGCGCATTGAACAACGCACGCGCTATGATCTTGAAATGCTTTCGGAAATAGGTTTTTGCAGTGGTATAGAAAACTATTCACGGCAGATAAGCGGACGCAAACCGGGCAGTATGCCCCACACCCTTATCGACTATTTTCCTGACGATTTTCTGCTTGTTATTGACGAGGCACACGTGACAATTCCACAGGTGCGTGCCATGTACAATGGTGACCGGGCACGCAAGCAATCACTTGTGGAATACGGGTTCCGTCTGCCATCTGCATACGACAACAGACCACTTAATTTTTCCGAATTTGAGGGCAAAATAAATCAGGTTATTTTTGTTTCCGCAACACCTGCACAATACGAAAAAGACCATTCCGAGCAGATTGTCGAGCAGGTTATACGTCCCACGGGTCTTCTTGACCCGGAAATCGAAATCCGCCCTGTGGACGGACAAATCGACGACCTTCTATATGAAATAAATGAGCGCAGTAAAAAGAATCAGCGAGTGCTTGTTACAACACTTACAAAAAAGATGGCAGAGGCACTTACAGAATATTTTGAAGCCGCCGGTGTCAAGGTTGCGTATCTCCATTCTGATGTTGACACAATTGAGCGTATGGAAATTATCCGCAACCTGCGACTTGGCAAAGTTGATGTGCTTGTTGGTATCAATCTTCTTCGTGAGGGGCTTGATATTCCCGAGGTTTCTCTTGTAGCCATTCTTGATGCCGACAAAGAGGGATTTCTGCGAAGCGAAACTTCGCTTATCCAGACTGTCGGCAGAGCCGCACGAAATGCCGAGGGCAAGGTTATTATGTATGCCGACGAGGTGACTTCGGCAATGAAAAGTGCTATTGACGAAACAGAGCGTCGCCGCAAAATTCAGGCTGAATATAACGAAAAGCACGGCATAACACCAAAAACCATTGTAAAAGCCGTGCACGATGTAATAGAAATTTCTAAAAAAGAAGAAGAAACAACCGGCAAAAAACGCAGTAAAACCGATACTGCAAAGCTTGTTGCCCAGCTTACAAAAGAGATGCAGAAAGCGGCACGTGCTCTGGATTTCGAGCTTGCCGCCGAGCTTCGTGACAGGATACGTGAGCTGACCGATAAAAAGGAGTAAACTATGGCTAAAAACGAAATTGTTATAAAAGGCGCAAAAGAAAACAACCTGAAAAAGGTTGACCTTGTTATTCCCCGTGACAAGTTTGTTGTGTTTACGGGTCTTTCAGGGTCGGGCAAAACCTCTCTTGCATTTGACACAATTTATGCAGAGGGGCAGAGGCGTTATGTAGAATCTCTTTCTTCATACGCCCGTATGTTCTTGGGTCAGGCAGAAAAACCCGATGTTGAGTATATTGAGGGGCTTTCACCTGCCATTTCAATCGACCAGAAAACAACAGCACGCAACCCCCGTTCAACTGTTGGCACAGTTACTGAAATTTATGACTATCTGCGTCTTATGTACGCAAGAATTGGGCTTCCTCACTGTCCGAAATGCGGAAAACCCATCACTCAGCAAACAGTTGACCAGATTTGCGACAAAATAACCGAGCTTGGGGACAGCACACGCATCATTGTTATGGCACCTGTTATCCGGGCAAAAAAAGGTGAACACAAAAAAGTGTTTGAGGATGCACGCAAAAGCGGTTATGTCCGTGTGCGTGCCGACGGCATTATCTATGAGCTTGAAGAAGATATTCCGCTTGAAAAAAACAAAAAACACAGCATTGACATTGTTATTGACCGGATTATTGTCCGTGACGATTCACGGGGACGTATTGCCGAGGCTGTTGAAGCGGCAATGCATCTTTCAGGCGGTCTTGTGACCGTGCAGATACACGGTGAAGACGATAGTGATATGCATTTCAGCAGTAATTATGCCTGCGATGATTGCGGCATAAGCATTGATGAGCTTTCGCCCAGAATGTTCTCGTTCAACAGTCCTTTCGGTGCGTGCAGTGCCTGTGACGGTTTAGGATTTACCATGGAGGTTGACCCCGAACTGGTTATTCCCGACATGACAAAATCCCTTGCCGGTGGTGCTGTGCGTGCAAGCGGCTGGTACGGCGTTGATTATACCGACAGCATGGTTTATATGCAGTTTACTGCACTTGCAAAGCATTACGGATTTTCTCTTGACACTCCCCTTTGCGATTTGCCAAAAGATATTCTTGACATTATTCTTTACGGCAACGGCGGCGAGAAAATTGAAATGCATTACACCAAAAGCTACGGAAGCGGTGTTTATAAATCCGATTATGAGGGTGTAATCACAAATCTTCAACGGCGGTACAACGAAACCCAGTCTGACTGGGTTAAAAACGACATTGGCACACTTATGCGTACAAAACCCTGTTCTGCCTGCGGTGGAAAACGCCTGAAAAAAGAAATTCTTGCCGTAACCGTAGGAGATATAAATATTCACGAGTTTACAGAAATGCCGGTTTTGAAATCTCTGGAATTTATTGAAAACTTAAAGCTGTCAACCCGTGACGAATCAATTGCGAAGCAGATTATAAAAGAAATAAAAGCAAGACTTAAATTTCTTATTAATGTGGGGCTTGATTACCTGACCCTTTCCCGTGCGGCGGCAACGTTGTCGGGCGGTGAGGCACAGAGAATCCGTCTTGCAACACAGATAGGTTCGGGACTTACCGGAGTGCTTTATATTCTTGATGAGCCCAGCATCGGTCTTCATCAGGGTGATAACAGCAAGCTCATTGGTGCACTTAAAGGTCTGCGCGACCTGGGCAACACACTTATTGTTGTTGAACACGACGAGGAAACAATGCTTGAAGCCGACCACATTGTTGACGTAGGCCCCGGTGCAGGCATACACGGTGGGCAGATTGTTGCAAGCGGCACTGCCGAGGAAATTATGAAATGCGAAAATTCTGTCACCGGGCAGTATTTAAGCGGAAAGAAAAAAATAGAAATACCAAAATCCAGAAGACCGGGCAACGGAAACCTTTTAACTGTAAAAGGTGCCGCCGAAAACAATTTGAAGAATGTCGATGTGACTTTCCCTCTCGGTGCATTATCTGTTGTGACCGGTGTTTCAGGTAGCGGCAAAAGCTCTCTTGTTAATGAGATTTTATA
>JAZNOL010000086.1:0-26910 GCA_045580815.1 Clostridia bacterium
ATGTTTGTTATACAAAAAATTTATAACATTTTGTTTTAGCGTATCTATATCGCCGTAATTGCAAAAAGCACTATACTCTTTAATTGTAATAGTTTCAGGTGCTCCTGCTTCAAAGCCTACAACAGGAGTACCGCAACATAAAGATTCCGCACATGGCATACTGAAAGTTTCACATTTACTTGTAAGCAGAGTCAAATCTGCAGTACTGTAGTATTTAGAAAGTTCTTTCTGATTTGCAATTCTGCCCAACTGTATTATATTATCGGAAAGTGCGGTAACATCCGTCACTTCCGAATTTCCCACAACTAAAATAACAATTTTTTCTTCCTTTAATTTTTTTGCCAGTTCATTAATGTAATATCCGCCTTTGAGATGTCCTTTAATCAGATTAAAACATGCGGTAACATGGATAAGTATTTTTGTATCCGCATCAATGTTATGTTTTTCACGTATCTCTTTTTCCGAATTTTTATATGAAAAAACAGATAAATCAAGCCCGTTTAAAACAGCAGACTTTTCAATCCCCTTAAAAATAGCTGACTTGCTTGCTCTGTCATGCACCCATCCGGACACAGAAGTAACAGCAGCATTTTCAAATCCGTCAAATGCTTTTTTCATTTTATAAAACATATATTTTCTTATATCAAAAAGTTTTAAAAATTTTGCATTTTGTTTTTGCGGACATTTCTCGCAACTTGTCTGCCATTTATCACATTCATATGCATGTGAACATGACCCTGTATAAAAAAATTCTGCATGATTTGTTATTACCGTAGGAATTTTATTTTTTTTCAAAAAAGTTACAAGTCTGTATATATTCACAAAAAAGCCGTTTATGCAATGCAAATGAACAATATCGGGGTTTTCTTTTTTAATTATTTTTATAAGGCGGTTTGTTGCAAAAAAGCAGCCGCCATACCGCATCCCCGTAAATCGGGATTTAACATTGTTGAATTTAGCAAGTATCTCCGACGAAGTTTTGTAAACATTTTTTTCGTTTATTTTTTCGCCTCTGCCATAGCAAACAACCGACTCTATACCTTGCCTCTCAAGCTCGGTATGTATATCATACACAATTTTGCCGGTACTGCCTTTTTTGTAAACGCAGTTTATCTGCATCACCTTCATGTTTTCACCCCACAACCATTTGCCAATAATTATACTCATACATAATAATTATATCACTAATTCGTCACTATGTCAACAACTTTATTTCATTGCCGGCATGGTATAATTTACAATCTGCAATAAAAAAGCAGTGCCAAAGCACTGCTTTAAAATGTGTTATTTATTTCCTCCGCTGAGCCAGTACGGAATTTCAAACTCCCCTGCCTCTTCTTCCTGCTGACGAGGTTTTACAGGCTCATACACCTGAGTTGTTCTGTCAACAAAATTCTGTTTTTTAACATTTCTGTCATTCATCATTTTTTCAATCATTTTGTCATAATTACTTTTTGCAGGCTGCTCAGCCTTTTCAAAAGGAGAAATGCCCTCGGCTTTTTTGGGGATTTCCGATTTTACAGGTTTTACTGTAGTTTTAGGAGCTTCAAAACCAGCCGCAATAACAGTAACTTCAATTTCATCCTCAAAATTGGGATCCATTGAAATACCATAAATAAACTGTGCATCTTCTGCTATGTATTCTTTAACTGTTTCAGCAAACTGAGCACCTTCAAGCAGGCTGATTTCTTCACCACCAACAATGTTTACGAGCACTGCACGTGCACCGTCGATTGTTGTTTCAAGAAGCGGGCTGTTGATTGCCATTTTGATAGCAACTTCTGCTTTATCTTCACCTTTTGCATGACCGATACCAAGGTGTGCAACACCTTTATCTTTCATGATTGTTGTAACATCGGCAAAGTCAATGTTGATGTCTCCGTTAAGCTGGATAACATCAGAAATACCTTTTATACCCTGACGAAGAACGTCATCGGCAATTTTAAATGCATCTTTAAAACTTGTTTTCTTGTCTGCAATAAGAAGCAGTCTGTCATTGGGCACTATAACAAGTGCATCCACATTTTCTTTAAGTTCTGCAAGACCTGATTCTGCCTGTTTTGTTCTTACGCCGCCTTCAAAACCAAACGGTTTTGTTACAACACCAATAGTAAGAATACCCATGCTTTTTGCAATTGAAGCCACAACAGGAGCTGCACCGGTACCTGTACCGCCACCCATACCTGCTGTTACAAATACCATGCTTGCATCTTTGATAGCCTGTGAAATTTCTTCTTTACTTTCTTCCGCAGCTTTACGGCCAACCTCAGGATTTGCACCTGCACCAAGACCATGTGTAAGTTTTTCACCTATCTGAATTTTAACTGATGCTTTTGATTTTTCAAGAACCTGGCTATCTGTATTTACAGCTATGAACTCAATGCCCGAAATACCGAAATCAATCATTCTGTCAACAGCGTTATTTCCGCCGCCGCCAACACCTATAACCTTAATAACCGCATTTTGTCCGAAATTTTTAGCTGCACCTGCATCTAAATCAACCATTACTAATCCTCCTCATTCGTACTGCATTATATTGAAATTTTCATAACTTGCCATAGTCATATATAATATTATACACTATTTCTTTTAATATTTCAATAGTTTTTTTATATTTTTTTTTAATTTTTTGAATTTTCTTCTGTTTTAACCTTTATGCGGCTAAAAAACAGACGGCGCATAACCGCAAAATTATTAAAAATACGTGTTCCAAAAACAAGTGTTGCCGCAATCGCCATATCAAAATTGAGCAAGCTGCCCACATAAGTGAATGCCGCTGCAATAAGCGAGTTCATAAAAAGACCCGAAAAGAAAATTTTAACATCAAACGTTTTTTGAAAATGTGCCACACCGGCACCCACAACAGTATCTATGCAAGCAAGAATTGCTATGGCAACATATTTTTGAAATTCCGGCGGTATAACCACATTGGATACAAGCCCACCAATCATACCAACCAAAAGACCGATAACTATCCACATTACGGTTCATTCCTTTGTATTTTATTCGTTTCCGGTTTTTGTAACCGGCGTAAGATATCTAAAGCTTACTGTGCCGCCATATGCCGGCAAAACAATTTCTTCGTGTTTCTGCACGCTTACTCCATAGTTCCAGCCACGAAGCTCGCTTAAAATACCTCCGTTCATATTCAGAGCATTTTCCAGCGATGTCGGGTCACCAATTGCGTTTATAACAAGAGGTGTACCTGTTCGTGTATTGTTAATAAGAAATACCGGACCTACGCAACGTATCGCTGTTGTTGATACCACACGTTCACCGTTTATGCTTATTCCCTCGGCACCAGCAGCAAACAGTTCGTTTACAACTGTACGCACATCGGAATCGTGCAGTATATAAAGTTCCGGAGAAACTGCACCCTCGGGCATTTTTGCGTCCTCAAGAGTTATTGTAATTCCTGTTCCGTGCCCCTCTGTAAGTCCCGCCAGATTTTCTGCACGCTGCAAATCACTTTGCAGACCGGCATATGCAGAACCCGTTTGTTCAATTGAAGTACGGTAATTTTCTATTGTCGTCTGCATCTGGCTTATTTGGTCCTGTAATGCAGTCGTTTTTTCTTTTTCGGCACCAAGGAGTTTCTGCAGTTCTTCGTTTCGGGCGGTAGAATTCTGGCTTGTGTTTATACGCACGCTTTTAAGCTGTACGCTTACGGTAAACCCGAGCAATATACATACCGCTACAATTGATATCTGTTTTAATAAATTCTGCTTATTCACTGCATTTCCTCCTATTGTATTTTTAGATTGACTAATCTATGCTGTAGACCACCTGTTGTGGATCAGAGATGTCAAAACTACCTGTTTTCGGCATTTCTCCTGTTTCCTGCAACATGGAATCAATGCTCGATTTAAGTGCCGCAATTTTCCGTTCGGCATCTGCCACGCCGCCACATTTAACCGTTACGCCTTCTTTAAGTCTGAAATGAAAATTATAGTCTTCAACATACATAAGCTCAACGTCTTCAATCATATTTCTTTTTCTCAAAATTTCACTGTACAATAATATTATATCAAATTTTTCGGTTTCGTCAATAGTTAATTTTGCACCTGCTGCATAATTTTGAATATTTAAATCTGTAATTACCGGATAAACCTTGGGCATATCGGTTATTTCAAGGACTTTTAAATTTTCATCAGTGTTTACATATCCTTCCTCGGTTTTAAATGCATGGTAAATACTGCCCTCGGTAATTATTATTCTTATATTATTAGGAAATTTATATTTTATTTCTGCATTTGAAACATACGGAATTTCCTCAATTTTCTTTTCAACACTTCCCTGATTTATGCGCAAAACATTTATATCCAACGGGATAGCCGCTTTTTCAAGAATCTCTTCGGAAGAAACTATATTTATCCCCTCTACATAAATTTTTGACAGCTTTAATATCGGCGTAAATGCCAGAAGTGCATAAACCGCCACAATAAAAATAATTATCTTAAAAATATTAAGTATAAATTTTACCTTTTTTCTGCGGCGTGCATGATACTGCCTGCCACGGGGCGTTCTTCGTTTACTCATAAAAATCTCCGTTCAGCTTTTAGCTAAATTCTCTTTATGTCTGCACCAAGACTGTTAAATGCATTTTCCAAATTTTCATAACCGCGGTCAATATATTCAATATTGCTTATTTCCGTATTTCCCTCTGCACCCAATGCCGCAATAACCAAAGCTGCACCACCTCGCAAATCCGGGGCTGTCACCGGTGCTCCATGTAATTTTTTTACACCTTTTATAACTGCAGAGCAATCAAGCACCGTTATATCAGCACCCATTTTCACAAGCTCGGAAACAACATTGAATCTATTTTCAAAAATTGTTTCTTTTATAACACTTGTTCCTTCTGAACGCGCAAGTGCCGCCATAAGCTGAGATTGCGCATCGGTGGGGAATCCGGGATACGGCATTGTCTGAACAATACTCGACAGTGCTTGGGGACGTTTTGTACTCTTTACTGTTAATGCAGAGTTTTTACAGGTCACCACGGCACCGCACTCACGCACAACCGATACTATACTTTCTATATGTTCTGCATTCACATGGGTTATTTCTGCTGTGCCACCTGCTGCTAAAACAGCCGACATAGCCGTCGCCGCTGCAATCCTGTCGGAAATAACACTGTACGAGCATCCGTACAGTTTTTCCACTCCATCTATTTCTATAGAGGATTTTCCTGCTCCTGACACCTTTGCGCCCATGGCATTCAAGAAATTTTGCAAATCGACGATTTCCGGTTCACGTGCCGCATTCACAATAACTGTTTTCCCTTTTGCTTTGCACGCAAGCAGCATTATATTTTCTGTTGCTCCCACAGACGGAATTGTCAACATAAGCTTTGTAGGCTTTATGTCGTCAACAGTACAGTTAATAAATCCGCCGTCTTCCAAAACCGTTACTCCCATTTCTCTAAACGCTTTTAGATGAAGGTCTATCGGTCTGCCTCCAATTTCGCACCCTCCCGGATAACTGCATTTTGCCGTTTTCATGCGTCCGAGAATAGCTCCCATAAAAACAATTGAAGACCTCATTTTTCGCATAAGGTTTTCCGGAATATCAAATTTATCCACGCCTACGGGATCGGCAAAAACCGTCCCGTCTTGAAAATATGTTCTGCACCCAAGATGGTTTAAAATCTCTACTGTCACCTTTACATCACTTATATCGGGACAATTATGTATTTCGCATTTTCCATCACTTAGCAAAACCGCTGCCAAAATAGGCAGTGCCGCATTTTTTGCACCTTGTATTCTGATGCTTCCGCAAAGTGGACGTCCGCCTGCAACTATGTATTTATTCATTACAATGCACCTCCGCAAAGCTATGCCATTTTATTTGCAAAACAAAATTCAATATCATACTATGCATTTGCAGAGGTTTTAGTGAATTTTTACCTTTTTTTATTTTTAATCAGTTTTTCTATTTCTCCATAAATGGTTTTTGCCGCTTCGGGCATACCCATTTTTAAAGCATTTTCCTGCATTGATTTCATCTTCTGTGAATTTTTAAGTATAGAATCTATTTTTTCGTTTAAAGATTTTGCCGTAAGGTCTCCCTCGCAAATAAGCTCTGCCGCACCGTTTTTCTCCATAGCACGTGCGTTATATTCTTGATGATTATTTGCAACGTAAGGTGACGGAATAAGCACAGCACATTTTCCTTTTGCACATATTTCACCAAGTGTGATTGCACCTGCCCTTGAAACAACAACATCCGCCGCACTCATTATTTCGTCCATATTATAAATATACGGCATAATTTTTACATGCTTCGGAATTTCTTTATTTTTAAGATTTTCCATAATTTCATCATAAGCACGTTTGCCAGTTCCCCAAATAATATCGTAGCTTCCGTCGGTTTCAAAAATAAAATTCTGCATCGTATCATTTATTTTTTTTGCTCCGAGGCTTCCTCCGAAAACAAGAACCATTTTTCGGGTTATTCCTAACCGTTTACGTGCCTCATCACAATCAAGTTCAAGAATGTTCTCGCGCACCGGATTGCCCGTAAGAACAATGTTTTTTGCATTTGAAAGATACTTTCTGCTTTCGTCAAAGCTTATGCATACGGTATTTGCATATCTGCAAAGAATTTTGGTGGTCATTCCGGCAAAAGCATTTTGTTCGTGAATAATAGTAGGAATTTTGAGCTTTGCAGCCGCCAAAACTGCCGGTCCGCTTACGTATCCGCCACAGCCAATAACAACATCCGGGGCATATTCTTTAATGATTTTGCGCGTTTTTAACACACCGCCCGCTGCTTGCCACAAAGCAACTATATTTTTTGGGCTGAGCGACCGTTTGAGTCCGGAAACTTTTATGCATTTTATATCAAAGCCTTCTTTCGGAACAAGTTCCTGTTCCATTTTCCCCTCGTTACCGATAAAAAGCACTTCGCCTCCATTTGACGTAATTTCGCGTGCTATCGCAAGTGCCGGATTTATATGACCTGCCGTTCCTCCGGCAGCAAGAATTGCTTTCATTATTTACCACTCACTTTTTTATTTTTGACTCACTTTGCTGAGAAAGTGTACGTTTACCCTGTCTTGAAACATTAAGCACAATCCCCATAGAACACATCGTAAACAACAGAGATGTTCCGCCGGCACTAAAAAACGGAAGCGGCATACCTGTAACCGGAAACCATGCTGTTACAACAAGTATATTTATAAGCATCTGAATAAATATAAGTGCCGCAACACCTATAACCATTAATGTGCCAAGTTTATCCGGTGCTTCCATTGCAATTTTTATACATCTCATAATAAGCAGGAAAAACAGCACCACTACAGCAATTGCGCCGATAAAACCAAGTTCCTCGCAAATAATCGGAAAAATAAAATCACAATGTGGCTCAGGAATGTTTGCTTTTTGAATACTTTTTCCCAGTCCTGTACCGAAAAAGCCGCCCGACCCTATTGCATAAAGTGACTGCACCGCCTGCCAGCCGTCTCCGCGCAAGTCCTCAAATGGATTTAAAAATCCCGTGAGACGTCTTCTGCTGTATTCATCACAAAACGCAATAATTAAAAGCAGCGCACCGCCCGACGGCAAAACTATTGTGAGCGGTTTCCAGTTTGCACCTGCAGCAAAGCCGATAACCAAGCACACAAGTGTTATGAGAAGCATTGCACTTTTATGAGGCTGAAGCATAAGCGGCACAACAATTACCGCTATCATTATAAGATATTTTATCCATACTCCCGGCGCCCGCAGTTCACGCGGTTTTTGTTCCGAACAAACCGAAGCAAAATAAATTATCCATGCAATTTTTGCCAGCTCCGATGGTTGGATTGTTATTCCGCCTATATTTATCCAACGCCGTGCACCGTTTAAGTCTTCACCTATAAAAGCAGTTATAAATACAAACAGCCACACCAAAACAAGCATCGGACGCATAACCTGTCTGCTTGCAAGAATATGATAATCAATTTTTGAAATCACAAGCATGCCTACAAAACCGCCTACTGCAACAATAAGCTGTCGCTGAAAAAACTTCATGCTTTGTCCATAACGGTACAGTGCGGTAACAGAACTTGCGCTTGCAACCATAATGAGACCAAAAAGCACCATTACGAGTATAAGCGTTATTAGCTCAACATCCATGTTTCCCTTATATTTAATTGAGTTTATAATCTGTGCCATTAAGCTTTTTTTTCGTCTTATGGAAGATTTCAATTAATCACATCCCGAAATACATCAAAATACAAAGTATTGCTGTAACAGCTGAAAAAACAGCAACTATTTTGTTTTCGCTCCAATCACACATTTCAAAATGATGATGAAGCGGACTCATTTTAAAAACACGCTTTCCTGTGAGCTTAAAGCTTGTAACCTGAATAATAACCGACAGTGTTTCAATAACATAAATTCCGCCGGCAATAATAAGCACTACCGCTAATCCGCCGGATACAGCCAATGCTGCAAGCACACCGCCTAAAAACAGTGAACCCGTATCACCCATAAAAATTTTTGCCGGGTGTTTGTTAAACCACAAAAAACCTGTGAGAGCCGCTGCGGAAATACCGGCAAATTCTGTTTCAGATACATTTCCTATTTTTTTGAATATCGCCATAAAGCAAAGCAATACAATTATTGTAACAGACGATGCCAGCCCATCAAGACCATCGGTGAGGTTAACCGCATTTACCGCCGATATAATTATCAGCACCGCAAGCGGATAGTACCATATGCCCATCTCAAGTGTATAGTTGATATATGGCAAAACAATTTTAGTGGGCATCAAACCCGCTCTTCCCAAAAGCCACACAAAAATTACCGATGCAACTATCTGCAAAAACAGTTTTTGTATTTCGGTAAGACCCAAATTTCGTTTTTTAACAACTTTTATATAATCGTCTATAAATCCTATAACACCAAAGCTTACGCTTAAATAAAGCATCATCATTGCTTTAAAATCATTGTGTAAAAATATAATGGCACTAACAATAATTGCAATTATAAAAATCGCTCCGCCCATTGTGGGTGTTCCGGATTTTTTTTGATGCCATGATGGACCTTCGTCACGAATTTCCTGCCCGAATTTAAGTTTATGAAAAAATGGAATTGCAAACGGCGCCACAGCCGCCGCAATCACAAACGCCATAGCCGGTGCAAACGCCTGACTGCAAAAAACTCCCGTTGACAAAGCCATTACAGCAGTAATTATAATCACAAGCATAATCTTACCTCTTGTTAAAATAATCTTTTACAATTTTTTCTTCGCAAAAGGGAATATACTCCCCTTTTACTATCTGATACGTTTCATGACCTTTACCTGCCAGCATCACAAGGTCACCTTCCCGTGCCATATCCAAAGCATAAACAATTGCTTCGGCACGGTCTTCAATACACACGTACGGACATCCGGATTTTTCAACGCCTTCTTCAACTGCTTTTATAATATTCCCCGGATTTTCACTTGCCGGATTATCTGTTGTTATAATACAAAAATCCGAAAGATTGCCTGCAAGCTCGCCCATTTCGGGACGTTTTGCGCGGTCACGGTCGCCCGCCGCACCAAACACGGTAATTATCCGTTCTTTTGTAAATTCACGCACTGTCGTCAAAATATTATAAAGACCGTCCGGAGTGTGTGCATAGTCAATCATAACTTTAAACGGCGAATTTGTCTGTACAATTTCGGCTCTGCCTTTTGCGCCTCGTGTTATGATAATTCCTCTTTGCACGCTCTGATTGTCAAATCCCAGCTCATAACAAGCCGCTGCCGCACCAAGAGTATTGTAAACCGAAAATCTGCCCGGCAAAACCGCCTTGATATTCACCGGTTCTGACGAATCGTTCTTCTTTAAGCTGTATATAATACCCTGGTCTTTGAGATTAACATCCTGTGCACGGTAATCGGCAGGCTCATCAATTGAAAATGTACGCACATTTTTACATTTTGTGATTTTGCACATTTTTTTACCGTAATCATCGTCAATATTAATTATTGCCGTTTTACAGTTATCAAGCATCCGTGTTTTTACCTGCATATAATTTTCCATGCTGCCGTGCAGGTCAAGATGGTCATGAGTGAGATTTGTAAAAACTCCCACATCAAACGTTACTCCGTAAACACGTAAAAGCTCAACCGAATGGGACGAAACCTCCATCACACAGTATTCCGCCCCCGATTCTACCATCATAGCAAACCATTTATGAAGCTCGCAGCTCTCTGGCGTTGTACGCTTCGCTTCTATTTCGTTTGCCCCTATAAGCGTATGATTAGTCCCTATCAAGCCTGTTTTTTTACCTGCCAGATCAAGCACCGATTTTATAATGTGTGTGGTGGTTGTTTTTCCGTTTGTTCCCGTTACTCCTACGAGTTTGAGTTTTTTTGCCGGATAATTATAAAGCATTGCCGCAATCTCTGCCATTGCTTTGCGGCTGTCTTTAACACGGATTACCGCCGCACCTTCGCTTACGTATTCGCTCTCTGCAACAATAAGTGTAGCCCCGTTTTCTTCTGCAGAAGATGCGTATTTATGTCCGTCTGTGTTAAAACCTTTTATGCACACGTAAGCAAACCCGGTTTCTACTGCACGCGAATCGTTGGTTATGCCGCAGATTTCGGTGTTTTCGTCTCCGTCAAAAGAAATATATTCAATTTTATCAAGTAATTTGTTTATGCTGATTTTATATACCATTTAAATTATTCCCCAGTATTCTCTACCACAAAAATTTCTACCGAGTCTCCCTCCTGAGCCTGTGTTCCCGCCACAGGAGTCTGACTTTCTACAATAGCGGTTTTTCCTTGTCCTGCACCGTTTTGTATTTTTATTGTAAGTCCGGCGTTAGTTATAAGCGTATTTGCTTCTTCAACAGTTTTTCCTACAACATCAGGCACAGTAAACTCCGATGTTTCAACTGCATCGCCGGCATAAAGATAAACCACGGTATTACTTTTAACTTTTTCCCCCGCTTCAGGATGCTGAGACACAATAACGTTTCCCTCACCACGCACCGTATAATCAAGTCCAAAAGATACTATTGCATTTTTTGCTTCATCGGGTGTTTTTCCGGTAACGTCCGGCACCGTTGTATCCATTTGTGCCAGCTCTTCTTCTGTATACTGCGGTTCAATGCCGTAATACTGCATTACGTCTTTGATAATTCCACCTGCCGCCGGTGCGGTGATTACACCACCGTAATAGTTTTCGCCGGTAGGCTCATCAAGAATAACCATACAGATAATCTGTGGATTGTCTATGGGTGCAACACCCACGAAAGAACCTATGTATTTATTGCTTCCACGAGGCTGTTTTTCACTGGTGCCACTTTTTCCGCCTACACGGTATCCTTTAACTGCTGCTGTTGAGCCGGAATCTATAACGACACGTTCCATAACATGTTTCATTTTTTCACTTGTTTCGGGAGAAATTGTCTGACGTACTTTCTGAGGTGAAAAAGATTCCACAATCTGTCCGTCTGCTGTCTGAACTTCTTTTACAATATATGGTTTATAAAGTGTTCCGCCGTTAACCAGTGATGAAATCGCTGTAACCATCTGAAGCGGCGTAACCTCAAAGCTCTGTCCGAAAGACGAAACGCAAAGGTCAGTCTCGCCAAAAGCCTCGTACTCGTGCATAGCGCCGATTGCCTCACCGGGATAATCTATGCCGGTTTTTTTATCAAATCCAAAAAGCTGGAAATTTTTATAAAAATTTTCTTTGCCTATTTTCATTCCCACCTGCATGAGAGTAGGGTTACAGGAGTTTACCATACCTTGCAAAAAGGATGTTGTGCCATGACCGGCGGTTTTCCAGCAACCGATGCTGTGACCGCCCACGTGCATATAACCGTTGCAGGTATACTGTTCTTCAAGAGTTGTCACGTTTTCTTCCAAAGCCATTGCACAAGTTATAAGCTTGAACGTAGAACCGGGCTCGTAAACGTCAACAACCGGTTTATTTCTTTTGAGCTGTGATGCTGTTTCAACATACAGCTTGTTATATTCTTCGTCTGACAGTAAATCCGCCAGAGGATCATCAATTTTTATAGGCTCGTTGAGATTGTGAGTGGGTACGCTTGCCATAGCTAAAATTTCGCCTGTATTAGGATTCATCACAATGGCACTTCCACCTTTTGCCGCCGCATTTTCCGTATAAACCTCACCAAGATGTTTCTCAACAATACGCTGAATATTTTCGTCAATTGTCAGCTTTATGCTATTTCCGGACTGTGCATTATAAAACTGCTCATATTCAAAAGACGGGCTGCCTGCTGTTGTATCAGCTTTTACAATTTTACCAGCAGTACCTTTAAGATATTTGTCATATTTATACTCAAGTCCGTCAAGACCCTGGTTATCCGAGCCTGTTGTTCCTATAAGCTGTGAAGCCAGCTCTCCGTAAGGATAATAGCGTTTACTATCGGCAATAAGGCTTACACCACTCAAATCATAACGCTCTTTATCGGCATCGGACATTTCACTGCCATCCGCATTTTTACCGCTTATGTACGCTCTCAGGGTTTCAGATTCAACCGTTGAAATTCGTTTTTTAACATATTCAAAACTGGAATCCTTTTGCATAAGTTTATAAATTTTGTCTATATCAACCTCAAGAACTGTTGAAAGAGCGTGTGCCACCTTATCGGCATTGCCTACTTTTTTTATTGTCCGCGGGTCAAGTACAACAGTGTCAACATTGGCACTTACCGCAAGCTCTTTACCGTTTCGGTCATAAATACTTCCACGTCTTGGCGTAATTTCTTTATCACGGGTTTCCTGCTCAAGCATACCAGCTTTAAGCTCGGCACCGCTGACAAACTGCAGATACCCAACTCTCAACGCAAGAATAACAAAACACGCAGTTACAAACGCAGTAAAAAACAATACACGCCCTGCGATTTTTGGTTTTTTTACGTTTTTTGCCATTTTGCGCACTCCCTCCTTATACGCCGAAATGCGATTATATTAGTTATAACATTTCTAACTAAAGTATAATCGCAATTTAATGTAAATATGATATAATTTTTCCAAAACCACGGGACACCATGGCAAATATACCGGTTTGTTCTTGCGGCTGTAAAATGTCACCCTCGTCTTCCATAACCACCTGAATATTAACAATCTGATTTTGTCCCGGTTTTACCATTCCAAGCTTTTCAGTCGCGGTTTTTTCTATCTCATCAATATTGATACTTTGCTGAATGTCAACTTTTTTTGATATATTCTGTGACTGCAACTGTTCAAACTCCGTCTTAGCAACAGATATTTCACGTTCAAGCTCGTTGATTGTTGCATAACGTGATATAACAAGCATAATGAGCGCAAAGTACACAACAGACATAATTGCAAATTTCCATCTGAATTTTTGCTTTGCTGCCGGTTTTTTTACTGCTTTTTTCTTAGGCTGCGGAGATTGCTGCGGTAATTTTCTCGCCAGATTATCCTGCATGAACTTTTCACCCTTTCTGTTAAAATGCTATTTTTTATTAAAGCTTTATTATTGCTCTCAATTTTGCACTGCGGCTACGCGGATTTACTTCAAGCTCAGTGCTGTCTGCAATAATTGGTTTTCGGTTTTTTAGTTTACCTTTTGGCGTATTTCCGCATACACACACCGGAAATTCTTTCGGACAGGTGCAACCTTGCACAAGCGACGCAAAAGTTTCTTTTGTTATACGGTCTTCAAGAGAATGGAACGTTATAACCGCCAGCACTCCGCCCGGTGCTAAAACATCAAAAAAGTCCAAAAGTGCGCCACGGAGCTTGTCCAGCTCGTGATTAACTTCAATTCTTATTGCCTGAAACGTTCTTTTTGAGGGATGCGGTCCATCACGGCGTGCATTTTTCGGCACAGCCGCCTTTATTACATCGTTAAGCTCAAATGTCGTTTCGATAGGTTTTTCCGAGCGTTTCTCCACAATAAATTTTGCAATACGCACAGCCCATTTTTCTTCACCGTAATTACTTATTATTTCTGTAAGCTGTTTTTCGGAATATGTATTTACAATGTCACGTGCCGAAATCACATCGTCACGAGACATACGCATGTCAAGCGGCGCATCGTGCATATACCCGAAACCGCGGTCGGGATTGTCAAGCTGGTAGGAGGACACCCCCAGGTCAAGAAGTGCGCCGTTTATTGAAGAAATGTCAAAGGTTTTGAGTACGGTTTTTATTTCACTGTAGTTGCAATTTGCAACCGACAATTTTTCCGCAAAGGGTTCAAGACGTTTTGTTGCCGCTGCAATAGCCTCTTTATCTCGGTCAATGCCAATAAGCCGCCCACCCGACAATCTTTCACAAATGCCAAAGCTGTGGCCTCCACCGCCCATTGTTCCGTCAACATAAGTACCGTCTTTTTTTATATCAAGAATATCCATGCACTGGTCAAACAATACAGGTTTATGTGCAAATTCCATTATTTCACCGCCGAAAGCTGTTATATAACAAGATCAATACTGTCGGCAGCCGCTGAAACATCAAAGTCATCGTTTTCATTGAATTTGTTCCAGTTTTCAATACTCCACAGTTCGATTTTGTTATCAATGCCCATCAGTTTTATTTCACCTTTTATTCCGGCATATGTACGAAGTTCGGAGGATATAAGACATCTGCCCTGCTTATCAATTTCAATCTGTTCCGCTTCCGAAAGAAAATGGCGCTGGAGTTTACGGATATTTTCTTTTGTATTTGGAAGTGCTCTGAGTCTTGACGCAAACGCATCCCACTCCTGCATATCGAAAATATACAGACAATGTTCATCAAGACCTTTTGTTACCATGCATCTTCCATCAAGAAGTTCACGAAACTTAAGCGGCATAATGAATCTGCCTTTGTCATCTACGCTGTGTGCGTAATTTCCCGTAAACATTTTACATTCACCGGCAAACATGTTTATCCTCCTTTCTTTTTACTGTATATTATCAGCCGGGCTTACCACCCGACTCCACTTTTATCCATTTGGTTACCACTGAGTTACCACTCAGTCTCCACCCTCCCTTATATTGTACACCTATTTGCAAAAAAAATCAATAGCAAAATGCATTAAATTTTTAAATTTTTTTGTGCAAATGTCATTAAAATGTAACATAAAACCCGTGTTTTTGACCAAAATCTTTCATTTTTATCAATTTTTCATCTTTTTTCGCAAAAAATTCTCTCTCCACTTCGCCTCCACTTTTATTTAATTTTGAAATCCTTTTCATGCATACCAAATTTTTTCCGGCACATACTAAATTTTGAAAGAAAGGCGGTAAAAAATGCTTGTAAGTGTATTGCGAACTGTATTTTTATATATTTTTGTTTCGGCAGCAATGCGAATAATGGGCAAAAAGCAAATCGGTCAGCTGCAACCGGTAGAGTTTGTTGTTATTCTTCTACTGTCTGAGCTTGCGGTAATTCCCATGCAGGACATGAAAATTTCTGTAATGCACAGTGTCATACCAATACTCACTCTTATGCTGCTCGAACTGTTATCCTCGGCACTGGGAATGAAATTCAGATGTCTGAGATTATTTTTTGACGGAAGCCCCTCAATTATTGTGAGTCACGGAAAAATCGACCCTGTTCAGCTACGAAAATCGCGTTATAATGTTGATGAGCTTCTATCTGAACTTCGCCTTGGCGGCATAAGTGACATACGTGACGTTGAATATGCCATTTTAGAAACCGGTGGCAGTATAAGCATTATTACAAAAGCTCAAAGCCGTCCGCTTACTCCAAAAGACATGAACATTAAAGTGAACAACCAAGGTTTGCCGTGTATAGTTATAAACGACGGTAAAATTTCTGACAAAGCTCTTGAATTTGCCGGAATTGACCGCCACAAATTTGATAAAATTTTAAAAGATCACAAAATCAAAGACATTGGTCGCATTTTCTATGCCGTTTTATCTACAAACGGAGATTTTTACTATCAACTTAAGGAGGAAAACCCGGATGCGTAGTTTTATCCCTGTCATAACACTTTTTTTACTGATTGCCGTTTTTTGCAGTGTGTACACCACCGCAAGTGACAATTTTATATCTGATATGTACAATTACACCACAAAACTTGAAAAAAACCAGTTTGACAACTTAGAAAATGCCAATTTGCTTGCCAACCTTGAACGCACATTTTTTAAAGGCAAAAAAGGATTTTCGGTATTTATGAACCATGACATTTTAGAAGAAGCCGAAAATCATATTTCCCGGGCAAAAGTGCTTTACGCCTTAGGAAATGAAGATTTGTTCCGTCTTGAAATATGTACTTTAAAAACGCATCTTGGTGATATTTTGGACGAACAAAAGCCAAAGTTTTCAAATATTCTAAAAAACCGGTAATATTATCACCGTCAAAGCTATAATTATTAATAAGAACACATTTAAGGAGAATATTTATGCTGAAAAAATTAAAACTGTCAAAGGAAGATAAACAAAAAAAAGTAGGCGAAAAACGCCTACTCAAGCTTATTGATGATGCCCGGCGTGATTTGTGGGACTCCCGCAAAGGTTTTAACGAAACAAACGACGATGATATGATTGAATATTTTATTTACGAACGGCGTGCATATGAGCTTCGGTATCTGCATCTTTTAAAGCTTTACAAAAACGCAGGATATTCTTCTGCCAAGCCGTCTGTTGCAGATGTTGCCGCCGGATAACAAAACTGCAACTACCCCCAACAACATACTACAAATATTTATGTAATGTAAAAAGTAGGCAGCCGGAGTCCGACTGCCTGCAACTGTTTTTACTTTTGATTTTTTTCTGTGTTTTCTTTAAGACGTTTTTTTGCTTCTTCAATGGTTTCGCCGTCTTTGGTCAGATACATATCAACAAATTTATCTTCAATTTTTGTGTACCCGTCAACGACGCCTTTTTCAATTTTTTTGTATCCGTCAACAACAGCATCCGAAATTTTTTCAAATCCGTCAGTTACTGTTTCCGCTATTTTTTTATTTGCCTGTGCTATTTTTGATTTTGCCATTTTTTACATCCTTTCCAATAATTAAATATAGTCCTACACAAATTACAATTACACACATACCGATACCACTTATTGTGTTAAACAGAGTGATATCCCCCGGAGTCATCCCTTCAAAGGATACCAGCATTGATTTTTGCAACGAATATATTGATACAACCGCATCAACAAACGATATTCCGTTTACTGTCTTAACATACAGCCTATGATTTTTTCTTGTTTTTACAAATCCGGTTATTGCCAGAGTCAGCTTAACAAACGCATAAAGCGCAATGGTTATCATAACAATTTCATTATGCGCCGTTGACACATCGTACCGTATTGTCACATAAACAAACACGCACAAAACCACAGCCAGAGCAAATATCATAAACCCGGTAAATTTCATAACGAATGTTTCGTTTTTCTTATTCTTTGCCGTAAATACAGTTACCAGAATACGCATTGTGCTTAGTATTATATAATACGTTCCAACTGTTATAAACCATACTGAGCAAAACACAATTCCGATTACGCAATTGTAAACCGCAAACATCAGATTTATAACAAATTTCAACAGCTCTTTGGTATAGATGTCCGCTTTTTTCATTTTATTTAATCCCTTTACATATAGGAATGAGCGAAAGCAACATTAAAATACCAACCAGCCCAATAAGTGTTCCGAGAATAATATTTTCCCACACCATGCAAAAGCACATTCCTGTACCTAACACAAGTGCTCCGATTACACCAAAAACAAAAATCATAGTTTTTTTGCCGTTTAGTTTAATCAGTGCTTTATTCTCCATTTTTCGCCATACTGCAACGGTTACAATTCCAAGAATTATTCCTACCGCCCCAAATATAATGCCCTGTTTAAACAAATTCCATTCCGGCAAAAGAGCCATGCACATTCCAAGCGCAAACAAAACTCCGCTCACTGTACCAAGCATCATTGCAACAAAACTACTTTTTTTCATACAAAATACCTCCTGATTTATTTTTTATTAAACAGACACTTGTCTTTTTAATACATTTATAGTATAATATATTCAGAAGCATTTTTCAACCATCATTTTAACAACAGGCGTTGGAATAATAAAAAAGGAGTTACAAAATGAACGTAAAAAATAACAGGCGCAGACGTGAATCAATAGAAAAAATTGAAAAAGCATTTATTAATATGTTGCAAACAAAAGAAATTGCAAAAATATCCGTATCTGACATATGTAAAGAAACCGGACTTAACCGCAGTACGTTTTATGCCAACTATATTGATATTTATGACCTTGCGGACAAACTTTGCGAAAAACTGGAAAATGATTTTCGCGAATTATTTTCGCAATACAACACAAACAGCAGCAACGGTGCACTTAAATTATTTGAAAACATCAAGGAAAATCCGATTTTCTACAAAACATATTTCAAATTAGGATATAACAGCGAGCATGATGTATTAATTTACGATACCGTGAGAGCTGAAAAAGATTTCGGTAATAAACATCTTAAGTATCATATTGAATTTTTCAGAAGCGGATTTAATGCCATTGTGAAAATGTGGCTGAACAACGGTTGTCAGGAAAGCCCTGAAGAAATGGTCGAAATAATTAAAAGTGAATATAAAGGCAGATAAGCACAACAACCTGCAAACAGATAAAAAATCTTATATATCGGCAGAAATGTCTGTCCTGCTTTTGTTTATCAACCCCACAGTGACATAGCCGTTTCGATTATAATCTGTCCGTCATTTTTCTGATAAAAAAGGCTGTAGCAAAATAAAAGCATTTTGCTACAGCCACTTTGTTTTATTAAATTATGCGTTTGCGGCTTCGAGTTTTTCGATGCCTTTTTTAATTCTTGCAATTGATTCTTCTTTACCTAAGATAAGTGCAAGCTCAATTGCACCGCCGGGTGTGAACTGTTTGCCTGAAAGTGCTGTACGCATAGGCCACAGAACAACGCCGTTTTTAACTTCTTTCTGCGCAATAAGTTCAAACACAGCCGAATGAATACCTTCTTCGCTCCAGTCAGAGATTGATTCCACAACAGGAAGCAGGCTCTTTAATGAATCAAGAGAGTTTTCGGGGTTTGTTTTCATTTTTTTGTGAACATAAAGCTCAATGTCATATTCGGGCAGCTCGTCAATAAAGTCAATCTGTGCCGGAATATCAGAAAGCAGTTCTGTACGTGTATGCATCAATGATGCAAGATATTTAAAGTCAATATCTTTTTTAACAGCCTGTTTTATAAACGGCAGAGCCATTTCATAAAAATCTTCTTCAGACAGTTTTCTTATATATTCACCATTCATCCAGTTGAGCTTCTGCACGTCAAAAATTGCCGGCGATTTATTAATGTTTTTCGGGTCGAAAATCTCAATAAGCTCTTCGAGGCTGAAAATTTCTCTTTCACCGCCGGGACTCCATCCCAGAAGTGCGATAAAGTTGATAACTGCATCTTTCAGATAGCCTTTTGCAATAATATCCTCATAAGATGCATCGCCGTTACGTTTTGAAAGTTTTTCCTGGGCGTTTTTCATAACCGGCGGGCAATGGATATATTCGGGAATATCCCAGCCAAAAGCCTCATACAGCAGGTTGTATTTAGGTGCTGATGAAAGATACTCGCTACCTCTGATAACGTGAGTTATGCCCATCAGGTGGTCGTCCACAACGTTTGCAAAGTTGTATGTAGGCAGACCATCGGATTTAAGCAGAACGTTATCGTCGAGTGTTGAGTTTTCAACACGGATTTTACCGTAAATAAGGTCATCAAAGGTTGTGTAGCCTGTTTTCGGGATTTTCTGTCTTATAACATAAGGCACACCTGCATCAAGCTTTTCTTTGATTTCTTCTTCAGAAAGGTTGCGGCAATAGCCGTCGTAATGTGTGGGAGTTTTTGAAGCCTCCTGAATTGCACGCAATTCGTCAAGACGGTCTTTGTCACAGAAACAGTAATAAGCACCGCCAAGCTCAACCAATTTGTGAGCATATTCTTTATAAATTTCACGGCGGTCACTCTGTACATAAGGACCTACGCCGCCATCCTTGTCGGGACCTTCGTCATGATAAAGACCTGCCTCGGCAAGTGTTTTGTAAATAACTTCAACTGCGCCTTCAACATAGCGTTCCTGGTCGGTATCTTCAATACGGAGGATAAAATCGCCGCCGTAGTGTTTTGTAAGAAGATACGCATAAAGAGCTGTACGCAGGTTACCGATATGCATATAACCTGTGGGGCTGGGCGCAAAACGGGTTCTTACCTTTTTTTCCATATTAATTTCCATAGCCTTTCTGCCCACAAATAATAAATAATATACGCATCTTTTCGTGGGCAGAAGAGGCGTATAATGGAAATTATGCACATCGCCGTTTCGTGCCGCAAAGGCACGAATATTCGGCGGTGCATTAAATCCCGCCGGAGGCATTAACGTGATTTTTCACGTTAATTCTCCTCTTTTTAAAAGCAGTGCAAAAGTCATGCACCGCTTTTAAGATTAATTATTTAAGTGAAATAACAACCTTGCGGTTCGGTTCTTCGCCGATACTTTCTGTTTTAACTATACGGTTGTTCTGGAGAGTTGAGTGAATAATGCGTCTTTCGTTGGGACTCATGGGCTCAAGTGTAACGCTTTTTCTTGAACGTGCAACCTGTGAAGCAAGTCTGCGTGCAAGACGCACGAGAGTTTCGTGACGGCGTTCACGATAGTTTTCTGTATCAAGCTGAACTTTAATAAATTCGTTTGAAACTTTGTTTACGGCAAGGCTTGTGAGATACTGAAGTGAATCAAGTGTTTCACCACGTCTGCCGATAAGAATACCCATATCTTCGCCACTCATAACAATTTTGAGAGTTTTGGTTTCTGTAAGTTCTGTTTCATAATTTACATCGGAAACAATTTTAGAAACCATTGTATCCAAAAATTTAACAGCCATTTTTTCAATGCTGAGTTTTTCTGTAACTTTAACTACGGCATCTTTGCTGCCAATGCCGAGGAAACCTTTTGTTGCTTCTTCAACAACTTCAATTTCCACTTCGTCTTCTGTAAGACCAAGTTCTTCAAGAGCAAGCACAATTGCCTCATCTTTTGTTTTTGCGCTTTTTGTTATTGTCTTCGCGTTCATTGTATTCCTGTTCCATCCTTTCTTTTAATTTGGGAACATAATATTTGTTAACTACAAACTGCTGTGCTATCTGAATAACGTTACCTGCAATCCAGTAAATACTAATGCCTGCAGGCATCATAAATGTAAACCACAATGTCATAAGGGGCATAATTTTCATCATGCCGCCCGCAGGATTATCATTTGCGGCTTTTTCACCGGGACGCGGCGGACGTTTGGGTTTGTTTGTTTCTTCTTTTTTCTTTTCCATGCCAATGTTCATAAACTTGCTGGAAAGATATGTTGTAAGTGCTGCCACAATCGGAATAATCCAAATCCAGCTTGCACCAAAATTGGGTGCATTAAAATCAATTGACGGCTGTGTAGACAAATCAAGGCCAAAGAAGTTATACTTTATGGCAAAATCTGCAAGATTGGGAATATTTTGAGCACCAGCTTCTGCCATTTTTGCAGCAATTGACGGAGCGGCTGTTGCGTCCTTTGCCAATTCTGCCGTAATCAGAAGTTGTTCATATCCTGCCGGAATTTTTGCTGCAAGTTCCGGTATTGCCTTAACCGCATTGATAATAGCATCCTTAGTTTCTGCAGACAACCCCCAGATAAATGTAAGAGGTTTTTTAATAACATCAAACAATGCAAAAAGAACCGGGAACTGTATTAAAAGCGGCAGACATCCCGAAAAAGGACTTACGCCGTACTTTTTGTAGAGTTTCATTGTTTCCTGGCTCAATGCTTCTTTATTGTCGCCATACTGTTTCTGGAGGGCATCCATTTTGGGTTTCAAAATGTTCATCTGAACCATTGACTTTTGCTGTTTCAAGCTAAGAGGCAACAGAATAAGTCTTGTTGCAAGAGTAAAGAGAATAAGTGCCCAACCGTAGTTCTGAACAACGCTGTACATAAGCTTTAATATAAAGCCAAGCGGTGCACTTAAAAATCCAAAAATGTTCATTCTTTTCTATCCTTTCAAACTGTTAGGGTACAGGATCGTACCCCCCTTTGCAAAAGGGATTGCAACGCAATATACGCCATACAGTGAGCCGAAGAGCTTTAAAAAACCCGTATTTCGAAAAAGCCTCAAGGGCATATTCCGAGCAGGTCGGCATAAACCGACAGCAGGGCTTTTTCATCGGAGAAATATGTTTTCTGTAAAGATTAATCAGAAATATTGCTGCTTTTTTCATCTTCGTCTCCGCTTTCTAAAAGCTCAAGCTTTCGCATAATATGCAAAAGCGCCGAATTAATTTTATGGTAATCGGCAGATGCCGACGCCATACGTGCCACGATAACTATAATGTGACCTGTTTTTATTATATCCTCGCTTAAACGGTAGGATTCTTTTATTCTGCGCCGTACTTTGTTGCGAAGCACCGCACAGCCGATTTTTTTGCTTACTGTAATTCCAAGTCTGTTAAACCCTTGTTTGCCGGGCAAAACGTATACTGCAAGATACTTGTTTGCGTAGCTTTTACCTTTTGAATATGCTCGTTTAAATAATGTATTGCGGTTTAGTGATAAAGTGTTTTTCATAAAAAATATGAAACAATATAAAAAGCGGGAATGACCCCGCTTTAGAAATCAAAACACAAGACAATCGCTTATGCCGATAAGGTTTTTCTGCCTTTTCTTCTTCTGCTTGCCAAAACCTTTCTTCCGTTTGCTGTAGACATTCTTTTTCTGAAACCGTGTTCTTTCTTTCTCTGTCTTACTTTAGGCTGATATGTTCTAAGCATCCAAGACACCTCCTGTTTTATCTGTTACATATTCAAATTCTTCCGCTACATCTCAATATTATATATCATTTTTTGCAATTTGTCAATAGAAATTTTAAATTTTGTTTGTTTTTACCTAAATATTTGTAAGCTCATCCAAAAAATATGCACGTGATGATGCTTTTTTGCCGTATTTGTCAATAATTTCAATACGGACAAACATATCATTTTCTTTAAATTCATACTCACCGAAATTAAGATTTTCATTTTCTACAGCTGTTATTGTTTTTCCACCTATTATTGCGGTATGAAATTTAATCTGCTGTGCTTTCTTACACTCCACAAAAATTTTGCCGTCCTGTGCATAAATGCTGTTTATCTCCGGTCCTGTTGACGCGTAAAAATCACCGTTTTCAAGAGAATCAAAAATTTTGCCGTATTCAAGTTTTTCAGCATCAATCATAATAAATCCGCCAAAAGAATCGTTGTATTGTCCGGCTTCCCGGTTATGATTGTCATCGGAGCAAATAGGATAAATCTTTCTGCCCTGTTTGCAAAGTATGTCATACCCCTGAACATTCCATTCATCTCCCGCACAGCACGATGAAGCCATACAGCCGTTGTTATAAATCTCCATAGCAAACTGTCCGTTGTAGTTTATATAATCCATAATAGTTTCGGCAGACCAGTCGGGATGGTTATGACAAACTATAAAGCCGTTTTCATTCCCTTCTCTTATAATCCGGTTTATATCTTCAACGCAGTGGGTTAATCTGACTTCTTCACCGATATATTTTATCTTGTCTTTATACGCAGCTCTGTTTCCGAAAAGAAGGCTGCTGTTAAAGCATACCTGAACCGTGTTGTGAGGATCACGGGCATAAAGATTGAGGTGGCATTGCTTCTTTTCCTGCCACGGTCTGTCTCCCGGCTCGCTAACCGCCATTTCGTAAGATGTTATTGCCATAAACTCCTCATCGTTCAAGTAAGAATGGTCAAGTAACACCTCATGATCGGTGTAGGCAACTATTGAATACCCCTTTGCTTTATACGCCTCTTTAATCTCCTCAGGCGAAAGGTTGCCGTCTGATATTGTTGTGTGACAGTGCATATTTGCCTTGAAAAATCTTTGATTTTTACCAAGTAAAATTTTTTTCACAAAATCACCCCATATTATTTTATAAAAATTCTTTTTATCTCTGTTGCTTTGCCTGTTTCTTCGTCCACGGAAACAACTATACCGTTAATGCTGCACATTCCGTCGGCGTTTTCGTATTTTTCGTGCATCATGGTTAAAAACCGTTTTATTGCAATTTCCTTTTTAACTCCCAGAACCGAGTTATGAGGACCTGTCATTCCGATGTCGGTAATGTATGCTGTGTGGTTTTTCAAAATCTCCTCATCAGCGGTCTGCACATGGGTGTGTGTACCGAAAACACAGGTTGCACGGCCTGCAAGATACCAGCCGAGCGCCTTTTTCTCGCTTGTGGCTTCGGCGTGAAAATCCACAAAAACAATTTTTGCATCAATTTGCGACAAAATCTCGTCTGCCGCCTCAAAAGGACAGTCACAGGGATTCATAAATACTCTTCCCACAAGATTTATAACGGCAATATCATGACCGTTGCAGTTTTTGATAATATATCCTGTTCCCGGAGTTTTTTTCGGCATATTAAGCGGACGGACAATAGGATATTTTGATGCAAAAAGCATACCCACCTCACGTTTTGAAAAAGCGTGGTTGCCCAAAGTTATAACATCAACGCCGTTTTCAAGCAGATAATCTGCACGGTTTTTGTTGATTCCGTTGCCTGTTGTGGCATTTTCGCCGTTTGCTATAACAAAATCAATATTGTAATCCTGTTTTATATATTTAAGCTCGCTGACAAGAGCTTCCGCTCCGTTTCTGCCGACAATGTCTCCTATACAAAGAATATTCATGTTTATTTCTCCTGAAAATATAGAATAAAAAACAGAGATACACTCATGAGGGTACATCAGAATAAAGAAATTTTCTGCGGTTTGCGGAGCCGCAAAAGCATTCCCATCCTCACATTCGTATATCTCTGCACTACCGGGACAGCGTCCCGGTGAGATTATATAAATTTACATAATCCCCGAAGTATGCGGAGCCGCCTGCTCCGGAATTATTTTGCGTACTCGGTTGCTCTGACCTCTCGTATCACATTGACCTTAATCTGGCCCGGATATTCAAGCTCGTTTTCAATCTTTTTAACGATGTCTTTTGCAACAACAATCATTGACTGATCGTTTACGCTTTCGGGTTTAACCATTATGCGGATTTCACGACCCGCCTGAATGGCAAAGGATTTATCAACGCCCTCAAAGCTGTTGGCAATGCCTTCAAGCTGTTCAAGACGTTTGATGTAGTTTTCAATATTTTCACGTCTTGCGCCGGGACGTGCTGCTGAAATTGCATCTGCCGCCTGAACGATGCAAGCAATAATCGTATTTGCTTCAACATCTCCGTGATGCGCCATAATAGCATGAATAATTTCAGGTGATTCCTTATATTTTCTTGCAGCGTTTGCACCGATTTCAACGTGAGAACCGTCAACCTCATGGTCAATAGCCTTACCGATATCGTGGAGCAAGCCTGCACGGTTTGCCATGTTAACATCTGCGTTAAGCTCTGCTGCCATTATGCCGGCAAGGTGAGCAACCTCGATGCTGTGCATAAGCACATTCTGACCGTAGCTTGTTCTGTATTTAAGCTTACCGAGAAGTCTGATAAGCTCAGGATGCAGACCGTGAACGCCTGTTTCAAATGTGGCACGTTCACCCTCCTGCTTAATTGTGTTTTCAACATCACGGCGTGCTTTTTCAACAGTTTCTTCAATGCGTGCCGGATGGATACGTCCGTCGTGAATGAGTTTTTCAAGTGAAAGACGTGCGATTTCACGGCGTACCGGGTCAAAGCCTGAAAGAATAACCGCTTCGGGAGTATCGTCAATAATAAGGTCAATACCCGTAAGAGTTTCAAGAGTACGGATGTTTCTGCCCTCACGGCCGATAATACGACCTTTCATTTCATCACTGGGCAGTGCAACAACCGAAACTGTAACCTCTGCCGCATGGTCAGCCGCACAACGCTGGATAGCCGTGCCGACAATTTCACGGGCTTTGCTTTCAGCTTCTTCTTTAGCTTTGTCTTCAATTTCTTTAACCATAATTGCCGCCTCGTGACGGGTCTGGCTCTCGATGGTTGTAAGCAGATATTCTTTTGCCTCGTCTTTTGTAAGACCTGAAATCTGCTCAAGTGCTTCAACCTGTTTCTGCTGGATGGCAATTACATCCTCCTGCATAGCATCAAGTTCTTTACTTTTTTTGTTAAGCTGTTCTTCCTTTTTCTCGTAGGATGCAGTTTTCTTATCAAGAGCTTCTTCTTTTTGAGAAATTCTGCGTTCCTGACGGGCAATTTCATTTCTGCGTTCTTTGATTTCTTTTTCAAGGTCAGAGCGTTCTTTATGTATCTCTTCTCTTGCTTCAATAACTTTTTCTTTCTTCTTTGCAGCCGCCTCTTTTTCTGCGTTTTGCAAGATATTTTTAGCCTCCTGCTCTGCTGAGCCTATGAGCTTTTCAGCAGTGCCTTTGCGAATTAAAATACCTATTACAATGCCGACAGCAAGACCGATTGCTGCTGCAAGAATACTGATCAGGATTGGATTCAAACCTGTACCTCCTTTAAATTTTTTGCTGATATATGAGTGCACCGCAAAAAACCGTTTCCACTTCCGGAAAATATGCCGGAAAGAAAGTTCAGGCGAAAACCCTATTAATATTCAATTTTCTAAAGTTTAAATTTTTTAATTTGTAAAATATATTAAAATTTATATAAATAAAAAATAAAAAATATTAAAGCGGATTTTTCGCCGCAAGGTTAATGCAGTAAACAATTAAATGTTTTTCACAACATTATCTGTTATATTATACACTATTTTAGTCCATATGTCAAGAACTAAATCAAAAAATCTTAATATTGTTTTTAAATTGTAATGTTACAAAACTGTGAACAAATTGTAAAGGTTTTCATAAACGACAATATTTTCCTTGACATTTTTATAAATATATTGTATAATAGGTAACTGTGTGCGAAAGAAATAATGCACAAAAAAGGAGGATGTGAGTTCTTTCTATGAAT